>NZ_JAUBTT010000064.1:0-51509 GCF_036705125.1 Microcoleus sp. B7-D4 | reverse complement strand
CGTCCAAAAAGGACGGGCGGGACGCCCATCCCACAATAACAATTAAAATTGTAAGTTATTTAATTCGCGATCCTAAGATATAGTAACAAATAAACACGGAAAAGTTGAGAAGATTTTTCATCGCCGAGAACGGTAACAGAATTTGCGTGAAGCGAAGCTATCCCGCAGGGAATTGCCCTTCCCGCGCGCTGCCTTCCCCTTAACGATAATTAGGGACTTAGGCAAAGCCTAAATCCCTAATTGAGCTACCGATTTTTGGCGATGACTGAAAGTGGTATCGTTTCCGGTTGCATCCGAATAATAAAATCGAGTAAACAGTCAACACTCAACCATTCAGTTTTTCAACACCCAGTCAACAGTCAACAGTCAACAGTCAACAATCATTTCGCTCGTACAACCGGAATAAATATTAATCCAACCCGTCATTAGTGCGGTAACTTGCTGAGGGCGTGCCAAGTTCTGTAGCCGACAATTCCATCTTGCGGTAAAGCCTTGCTCAGTTGCAATTGTCGCACGGCTACATCTGTCATCGGCCCGAAGAATCCGTCAATGAAGCCGAAATAGTATCCATTGATTTTCAAGACATTCTGAACAATTTTAACAGCATTACCAGAACTGCCCTTCATGACGATCGGCATATTCACAGGTGCACCAGAGTATAGTGCTTCCCAAGTGATAGGGCCGACAATCCCATCTTCTTTTAAAAAGACGCGGTGTTGATAGCCTTTGACGGCGTTTTGAACTTGGACGCCGAAGATACCGTCAATGGCGCCAAAATAATATGCCCAATGATATAGAAGCTGTTGTAGTTCCTTGACAGCTTGACCTGTTGAACCCATTTGTAAAGTGGGTTTGTTTACTCCAGTGGTTGCAGCAAATGCAAGACTTGATTGAGCAGTAGTATCGGCGACGAGAGCCATAGTTTCATTGTTCAAGCTTCTTTCTTCGGTGTACATAATGTGGTTCCTCTCAACATTTAAGTTTTTGTCTTTGATATTTCAGGTATAACTGGTGGGATTTGTGGATGCACAGTCACTTTTTAGAGTGTCACTCATGTGAGTGTCACTCGTTTGAGTTACCCGTTGGTTTGTCGTAACTGAGATCTTGCAGCATTCTCAATTAGCCGTAGGGGCGGGTTCGCCAACAGCCTTAAAGCTTGCAAATAGGTTCTATAAACCCGCCCGACCCCACGAAAAATCCTCTTATTGATATTGCTCCAAGATGTCAGTCGTAAGGAATGCAAGTTGTAATATCTTTATGAGGACTTCCGTTGTCAATACAAACCAAGGGCTAAGGTGCGCGGTGCACACCTACCCAATACAAAGATGCGGGGTACGCACTCTACCAACTCATGTTGATTGTTTACTCAGCAAATTCTCGCAAAGCTGGAATTAAATACTGTGTCAAAGTAAAGGCATCTACTCCTAATTCCGTCCGATCTTTGGCAGCCATGATTCCGGCTTGAGCGTGCCACCAAGCTGCTGTTGCAGCAACTGATTTGGGGGGGGATTTGCGGGCGATCGCACTTGCTAATAGTCCCCCTAACAAGCCTGTGAGAACGTCGCCGCTGCCGCCTCTGGCGAGGGCAGGGGTGCTTTCGGGATTGAGGTAGGTGATGGTACGTGAAACGTAGCTATCCCGTAGGGAATCGCCCTCATCCTTCCAACTTATGCAAACTTTGGCTCCTTTGAGCAATATCGTTGCGCCGCAAAGCTGAGCCGCTGCTTGAGTTGCGGCAATTCGATCATCGCCGGTTTGCTCGCCTAATTCGGGAAATAAACGCTTGAATTCGCCCGGATGAGGCGTGATAATTGTCAGTGCACAGCGTTCGGACAAAATCGGGACTGTGCCGAGTTGAGCGAGGATATTTAAACCGTCAGCATCTAAAACCAGAGGTCGATCGCTCTCCAGTACAGATTCTACAGCTATTGCCGCTTCCAATGTCAGACCTGGCCCTGCGGCGATCGCATCATAGGTGTCCAAATCAATTGCTATTGGCAATTGGCTAATTGCACCGCTTTGGGTTTCGGGACATCCTATAACTAATGCCTCTGGTAACTGGCTGCTCAACATCGATTTAATCGACTCAGGAACAGCAATTGACAGCATTCCGATGCCGCTAGCTCTTGCTCCCAATGCTGCCAAAATTGCGGCTCCGCTGTAGCGGCGGGAACCTGCAATAATTAGTAAGTGACCATTGGTGTATTTGTGCGAAATTGGCGATCGGGGTAACGGCAAATTCTGAGTTGCCGATGCTTTTGTAATGCGTTGTATTGCTGGCGTTTCGCCCAATATTGCTGCAATATCTGGTGCGGGAATATCAAAATCAATTAATTCGGAACTTCCGATATATTCTAACGCTCTATCTTGCAGAAATGCCCTTTTCCACAAACCCAAACATAATGTATGTTTTGCCCTAATTGCCGTTCCCAAAACTTCTCCGGTATCAGTATGAATTCCCGATGGAATGTCTATACTTAAAAGGGGGATATTTAAATTATTTATTTCGTCAATAGCGGCGGCTGTGGAATTAGTAATTTCTCGTTCTAATCCAAATCCAAATAAACCATCTACGAGCAAGTCGCAGTTTGTCAGCAGTTCAATTTTATCAACAAATGGAATATTTAAAGAACGCGCATAATCAGCGTGACTTTTCGTGAGTTCTTTAAGTTTGGAAAACGGGCAGTAAATAACTACTTGGAACCCTTGAAAGTGCAATTCGCGGGCAACAACCAAAGCATCGCCGCCGTTGTGTCCGGGCCCAACCAATACGCCGATAACGGGCAATTGAGAATTAACAATATTTTTCCCTTCTTCCCTTTTCCTTCTATCCGTTAAATCCCGTACACTGCTAGTTGCCGAACTTCCTTCCGCTTTCAAAAGCTCCTGAATGCGTCTAGCAATCAGTCCCGCGACTTTTTCCATTAAAGCTGCGACTGGCATTCCCGCAGCAAAGATTCTCGTTTCTATTTGCCGCATTTGGTCGGCGGTGACAACAAATTTTTGAATGGTCATATTAATGCTAAAATTTCAGCTAACAGCAGCAGTGGCAAGTTGTAGTATACTTGTGGTATAATAAATTAGCTCGATCGAACTAACTCACAGTAAAATAGCAATTTCTCTCAGAATCATGAACAAGATTGTTGTAGGCCTCTCCGGCGGGGTCGATAGTTCCGCAGCAGCCGCAATTTTACACCATCAGGGATATGAAGTGGTGGGTTTAACGCTGTGGTTGATGAAGGGCAAAGGTCAGTGCTGCTCTGAGGGAATGGTCGATGCAGCTAAAATTTGCGAAGATTTGGGCGTTCCCCACCACATTGTTGACAGCCGCGAGGTCTTTCAGGCAAGTATTGTCGATTATTTGGTGGAGGGTTACAGTGCAGGAATTACGCCTCTGCCTTGTTCGCAGTGCAATAAAACTGTGAAGTTCGGGCCAATGCTTAAGTATGCTCGCGAAGAACTCGGAATTGAAAAAATCGCTACAGGGCACTACGCTCGGATTACTTACGATGCTGCTACGGGTCGCTATCAGTTGCTGCGGGCGATCGACCCTGCGAAAGATCAGTCTTATTTCCTGTACGATCTAACACAGGATTTGTTGGCGGGTACGGAATTTCCTTTGGGGGAAATTACCAAGACAGAAACTCGCAAAATTGCGGCGGAATTTGGCTTGACAACTGCTGATAAGCCGGAAAGTCAGGATTTGTGCTTGGTGGAAAGTAACGGTTCGATGCGGGCTTTTCTGGATAAGTACATTGCGCCACAAAAGGGTGACATCGTGGACAAGTCAGGGCGGGTACTCGGACAGCATGACGGCGTGCACCACTACACCATCGGCCAACGGAAGGGACTCGGAATTGCTGCGCCCGAACCGCTGTATGTGATTGAACTTGATGCTGCTGGTAATCGGGTAGTTGTGGGCGATCGCCAGTTGGCAGTAGAATCTGAATGTACAGTCCAGAAAGTGAATTGGGTTTCTGTGGCTGCGCCGACGGCTCCGATTCGGGCTCAGGTACAGATTCGATATCGATCGCAACCCGTCCCGGCTACAATTATTCCTGTAGAATCCTCCCAACCAGAGGAAAAAGTCGGCGGTACAAGAGTTAAGTTGATTTTTGACGAACCGCAGTTGAGTATTACCCCCGGACAAGCGGCTGTCTGGTATGACGGCGATGTGCTATTGGGCGGCGGCATCATAGAAAGAAACCAACTCCCAAATTAAAGCAAGGGGCGGGCTAGCAGCAACGGCCCACAAGAAACCACCCACAAAAAAACTCTTTGTGGAACAGGCATCTTGCCTGTTCCCAGAAGCCGACAAGAAGCCTCCCACAAGAAAATTCACTCTTTGTGGAACAGGCCGGAAAGCCTGTTCCCAGAAGCCGACAAGAAACCTCCCACAAAAAAACTCACTCTTTGTGGAACAGGCCGGAAAGCCTGTTCCCAGAAGCCGACAAGAAACCTCCCACAAGAAAATTCACTCTGTGTGGAACAGGCCGGAAAGCCTGTTCCCAGAAGCCCACCAGAAACCACCCACAAAAAAACTCACTCTTTGTGGAACAGGCATCTTGCCTGTTTGTGAGCCCCACCCACAAAAAAATTCACTCTTTGTGGAACAGGCATCTTGCCTGTTCCAAAAGGAAACTTATATTTCATTTCACAGGGTACATTTACCTAGCTAACTTTTTTTCCAAACGCAAGATATTTCCCCTAGCATTAGTACGGTACACCCAAGTTTGCCTACCATCAGAAACCACAACCCGCCAACCTTCAACAATCATTTGACCGCAAATTTCATCCGCTTTCGAGAGTCCTAAACAAGTATTCGGCCAACTTTGTTCGCTCGATTCAGTTACTTTCAACTTGTCAGCAGCAATGCCAGTGGAGTCCGACAACTCTCGGCGAACTGCTGCTGCTACGGTTGCGGGCAATTTGTTCGGGGGATTTGGGGGAGTCGTCTCCGCCAAATTTCCCGGTTCGGAAATTAGAGTATTGAGTGCCAATACCGAATAGCTGATTTTTTGGGGCACCGCTGCTGAGGAAAATTGCTGCGCGGTTTGCGGCGGTTGCCTTTCCAACTGAGCAAGGGAATCTTTGAGAGCGCCCGCGTTAGCTGCTGCGGTGTGTCTTAGCGCCGGATACATTTCCCATACCAGAATTCCTGTCAGCACCAAAGCCAAGATTACAGGATTGGGCTGCTTTTGGTCTCGGTTTTTATTTATTTGAAATTTATTTGTGGAGATTCTTTTCATCATACGCCCTCTGCCTCACTTTACACAATGCGCGATCGCTCCTGAACACTCAACTGCAGATACTGATTTAGACACTATTGCTGGTGCTATTGGTTCCTTTGTGCAGAACCGACTTGACTGCTGGTGCGTGCGGCGCAAGTATTTCCTACTCGCTGCCGGCTGTTGTGTTTCAGGAAACTTGCACTACCCAGTTATTACTTAATTTTTACTTTTTGTCTCCGGGTATTAAGAAAAATTTATGCTTAAGTAAATATTCTTAAAAGCCTCTCATCTTGCGCCCGCATCTCAGTACAAATTACTATTCTGCGTCCCAAAACTGCTAAACGTGTTTTAGACTGGGGGAAGCGAGCTGAGCCAAGGATATCACAGGGATGCCTCAAATTGGGTTGCAACAGGACGAAAACGCATTAGAAATTAAATCAGCTATCGCTGATTAATTATATTAGCGTTGTGGTTTTCTAGAGCGATCGTCCCCGAAACTACTAAAAAAGTAGCGATCGCTACTTTTTTAGTAGAATATTGTTGAAATCTATCGATTATGAACAGAAAATCTCTGGGAATCCATTTAATGAATCGGCTGAGCTATCCTCAAAAATTTACCTTAATCGGTTTTCTATTTGCAATACCGTTAACCTTGGTCATGTACCTGCTGATTTCCGAAATTAACAGCAGGGTTGATTTTTCCCAAAAAGAAATCTACGGTAATCAATACCTGCGCCCACTGCGCCAGTTGAGGGAATACCTACCTAAACTTCAACTCTTAAATTATCAGCCTTTAAATACAAACTTCAGCCTACCAGATACGAGAGCCGATTTAGAAGCTAAGATGGACGCAAACTTTCAATTCCTGGCTAATACAGATCGCCAGCTTGGAAACATATTAATGTCCAGTGAAAAATTTTATACTATTTATCAAGATTGGCAAAACTTCAAACTTCGCCGCAGCCAGTGGAGTTTAGAAACTTACGATTTGGTATATCAACGTTTAGCTGCCGACATTAATAGACTGAGCGCTCACGTCGGCGATACTTCTAATCTAATTTTAGACCCCGATCTAGATACCTATTATCTGATGGATGCTACCTTACTGAAGATTCCAGAAATCCAAAAAATCTTGTCAGAGATTAGGCTTATTTCTCAAAAAAACAGCTTGCGTTCCTATGCCACACCTAAAGAAAGAGCGAAACTGATTACTTGGGCAGGCAAGTTGAGAGAACTTAATCAGGATTTAGCAATCAATATGGAGGTAGGAGCTAGCAATAATCCTCACGGGAATCTGCGACAGAAATTAAGCGAGGATGTGACCAAATTCAACTCCGTAGTAGAGCAGCTAACTGGGCAAATAGATAAACTGATTTATCCCACAGCCTTAGTGGAATATTATGCCTATCTCGATGGCAGCGATAGAGTTATGAATTCGAGTTTTGAACTGTGGGACGAAACTATCAAGGAATTAGACTTTCTCCTGCAAAAACGCATTGATAGTTTTGTTGCTAAGAAACGCATAATTTCTATTGTTGTGTTAATAACCTTAGCCATAGTTATTTATTTATTTGTAAGTTTTTACAGAAGCGTTATGCAAACTGTATTTGTCCTTGACGAAGCTGCAAAAAAGATGGCAAACGGCAATCTTGACCACAAAATTATTTTGGATAACAGAGATGAACTCGGGCAAGTTGTGGGTGCGTTTAACAAGATTGCCGATGCCTTAGTTGGTGCAAATCAAAAAATTACTGTTCTCAACGATCGCCTAAAAGCTGAAAATATGCGAATGAGCGCCGAACTAGACGTTACTCGCAAGATTCAGCAGATGCTGCTGCCCAAAGACCGAGAGCTCAACGAAGTTATCGGCTTAGATATTGCGGGATTTATGGAAGCTGCTGAGGAAGTAGGCGGCGACTATTACGACGTACTCCAGCACAAAGGTAGAGTAAAAATCGGCATTGGGGATGTGACGGGACACGGATTGGAGAGCGGGGTTTTAATGATTATGGTTCAAACGGCAGTGCGAACCTTGCTCGCCTACAATGAACCAGACCCAGTAAGATTTTTAAGTGCTATTAACAGTGTAATTTACGATAATGTGCAGCGCATGAAATCCGATAAAAACGCCAGCCTTGCTTTGCTAGACTATGAGGAGGGGATGCTGAAATTGAGTGGCCAGCATGAAGAAATGATTGTTGTGCGGTGTAACGGTTCTGTCGAGCGGTTTGATACGATCGATTTGGGTTTCCCGATCGGGCTGGATGTAGATATTGCTGAATTTGTTGCTGAGAAAATTGTGCATTTGCGTTCAGGAGATGTGGTTGTGCTGTACACTGACGGGATTACGGAAGCTAAAAATATGGATAAAGTGCTTTATGGTTTAGATAGGCTAATTGAGGTAATAGAGATTAATTGGCAGCGTTCGGCTGCGGAAATCAGGCACGCTGTAATTAAGGACGTGCGATCGCACATCGGCGAACAAAAAGTTTTTGATGACATCACATTGCTGGTACTCAAACAAAAATAACTACTTGCATATCCCTTCTAAAGTTTAAAATATATTCAGTGATGCCCCTCATCTCAAACTTTAGCTCTCACCTCGGTATGACTCAGATTTTCGGCGATTTCATCGAGCAGCCCGCTAGCCAAGAATACTTAATAATTGGATTTTCTCCGAGTTCGGTTCCTCTGAAGCAGCGGTGGCGGAACAACGGTTTGTCGGCGGATTTTCTGGCTGACTACCTGACGACTTTTTTTCCGGGCAACCAAGATGAACCCTCGACAATTGAAAGACAAGCTGAAATAAAAAGCGCTGTTAGCTACATTGCCAACGAGTTATTGGAAAATGCCATGAAGTTTAATGATGAAACCTCAGAGTACCCGATCGATATTAAACTGCAATTAGAGAGCGACGGAGTGATTGTCTCAGTGGCTAACAGCATCTCTCCGCAAGCTGTGGACAAGTTTCAGGCTTATATTCAGGAGTTGCTGGCCTCGGAGCCAAGCGAACTTTACCTTCAGCGGTTGGAAAAAAATGCTGCTGACGACAACTGTACCAATTCTGGATTGGGTTTGTTGACCATGCTCACCGATTATACCGCCAAACTTGGCTGGAAATTCCAGACCGTGCACCAAGACCCGGAATTAATTGCGGTGACAACGATGGTGCAATTAACAGTTTGACATACCTCCTCGTCCTCAAGGAGCGAGGATTCCTTAACGCTTCACAGCAACGCGCTACCAAAGTAGTCTTACCGTCGCTCCACGTCCGTTTAGAGTCTCCCAATGCCCGCTAGGCGACTATGTTTCGTTTTACTCAAGCAAAAAGCTTGGTGTCTTCAGGGTTGCAGTTAAGCATTGCCCCTCCGAACTGTCTAGGTGCGCTCTCATCGTAGCTATTTCAACGCGTCTTGAGCCTGTAGACTTCTCTATTCTAGCTCAAAGCCCTCGTAGAACGACGGGGTTTTAGACCCATTTCTTTGATAAGCAACGCTAGCGATCGATAATATTTAAGGGACTTTTTTTTGTGGCTATGGAAATTAATACAGAAGATTACCAGATCTGTTACGATCCAGCAACGGCAACCGTGAGTTTGATTGGATCTCTAAGACTGAGCGGGCCTGCAGAGTACGCGCCGATAGCGCAGTTGCTGGCCCAGGTTGCCGACTTGGAACCGACGAAAATTATCCTCAATTTGCAGCAGTTAGAATTTTTGAACAGTTCTGGCATCAATATGCTATCGAAGTTTATTATCGAGATCCGCAAAACAGCCAGGGTGCAAATGGCGGTACAAGGCTCTCACAGCATAGCTTGGCACAGTAGATCTTTGAGGAATTTCCAGCGCCTGATGCCTGGTTTAGAGTTGGAATTTCTATAGAAACACGCTTACTTTTTGGGTGCGAGCTATTGAGCAATTTTTTGTTAGTCGAGGCGCAAATTCTAGAGTTATGCTGGAAGAACAACCATCTAGAGAACAGCTACTTTTAGAGATAGAAAGACTGCGCCAGCAAGTGGAAGACTTGAAGGAGGAAAAAGCGGATCTAGAAATCTTGCTGGAAACTACTGCTGAACATTCCGATACGGTTGAAACTGAGTTGCGCTCTCGCGCATTCGAGGCGGTGCGCGAAGGCGAAATCAAGCTGGCTCAATTTCTCGAAGCGATTCCGGTAGGCGTGGTAGTGCTCGATTCTCAAGGCAAACCTTACTACGTAAATCACGCGGGACACCAGTTGCTCGGTCAAGGAGTTTTGCCCTTAAATTCAGTTGAGGATTTGTCAGAAAGTTATCAAATTTATATGGCGGGAACTGAGACTATTTACCCTTTCGAGAATTTGCCTATCGTCCGAGCTTTGAGGGGCGAAAACGCGACGGCTGAGGATCTGGAAATTCATCGAGCCGACAAGAAAGTTCCCCTAGAGATTTGGGGAACGCCAATTTTCGACGAGGGTGGCAAAGTTGCTTTTGCGATCGCAGTTTTTCAAGATGTCACGGAACGCAAAGAAGCTGAAGCAGATCGCCAGTTATTTATTAAGAAACTATTTGACCTCAACCAAAATTTAGAAAAATCCCTGGATGCCGAATCAGACTTAACTGATGCCTACGGTAGATTTGTGCCGCACCAATTTCTAAATTTGTTGGGATATGAAAGTATTATAGATGTCCATTTAGGCGACCAAGTGCAGCAGGAAATGTCGGTGCTATTTTCGGATATTCGCGATTTCACGACGCTTTCCGAAACTATGACTCCCCAAGAAAATTTTAAATTTATCAATGCTTACCTTTCGCGGATGGAGCCTGCCATTACTAGCAATAACGGGTTTATTGACAAATACATCGGCGATGCAATTATGGCTTTGTTTAGTGACTTTGCAGATGATGCAGTGAAAGCGGGTATTGCAATGCTAAATACCCTCAAAAATTACAACGAATACCGTCTAGAGGTCGGCTACGTCCCGATCCGAATTGGCATTGGCATCAATTCGGGTTCTTTGATGCTGGGGACAGTCGGGGGGAAAAGCCGAATGGACAGCACTGTGATTAGCGATGCTGTTAATTTAGCATCTCGCATTGAAGGATTGACCAAAGATTACGGCGTACCTCTGTTAATTTCTCAGCAGACTTTAGAACGGTTGCGAAATCCGAACGATTATGCTATTAGGATTGTGGATAAAGTACAGGTTAAAGGAAAATCTCAATATGTCGTAGTCTATGAGGTATTTGATGCAGATATGCCGGAAATTATGTCGGCAAAGCTAGCAAATTTGCCTGTATATAATGAAGCTATGTTACTGTGCGATCGCAAGGAATTCCGAGAAGCGGGAAAATTATTTGAAGAGTGTTTGCGAACAAATCCCAGCGATCAGGTAGCTCGCATTTACCTGAAACGCTGTCGGGATTGGCGATCGCTCCTCAAAGGAATTTAAAGCAACTTAGTCTATTTTAGATTTAAGATTGACTTCATATAGACATCCTCGCATCATTTGTGAATTTCTTACTTTCTCAGAGCGGGTTCGGGGAAGGTTGGGGTGGGGTAAAAAATTTACGACTCCTGTAAGGATGGCTATATATCTTGAGAGAGATGACTGACCCCTAGCATCTGTCAAAGGTGTAAAATATAAATAGCTTTATACCTGTTACTTCTGAGGCTTCTCAAAATAGAACGGCTTAGGGCTCCAAAACCAGCGATCGGTAATTTGGTGCGAGAACGGCCGCAAGGGCTGAAGCTGTATCAGAAAAAGTTGGCGGATGAATTAGGGTTTAAAGCTGTAACGTGATTCTTGGACAAAGTTACCCATTGATGGAATTGTTGGGTAACTCTCTAGCAAGTCTCTCGATAACGTCACTAAGACTGCTTGCGGTAAGCTGAACTCGTTTTTCCTCTAGCCACTTAGTAGCAGTCTCGGTTAGGCTGAGGTTGACCTTACGCTTAGGCTCGCTGTAAATCTTTTTTCTAGGCATTTTCTTGTTCCGTATTAATTCCGCATACAATAAGAGTAAGGCAGAAATGAGGTAAAAGCAAATGTTACTTAGTTTCAAGACGGAATTAAAACCTAATAACAAACAGGTGACTAGATTTCGGCAGCATTGCGGAGTAGCAAGACACGCTTACAACTGGGCAAATTCAATCATCCTTGAAACATTGACACTCAGGAAGACGGATAAAACTATTAAGATCCCTTCTGCAATTGATCTACACAAGCGTTTAGTGGCAGAAGTCAAACATGAGCATCCCTGGTATTACGAATCTTCCAAAGCAAGCCCACAACAGGCTCTAACTGAATTGATAACAGCTTGGGATAGATGCTTCAAAAAGGTATCTAAACAACCTAGATTCAAAAAGAAAGGTGTATCGGGGGACTCCTTCTACCTAGAACAAGGAACCAAAGCAAAGCCAGGAATTAATAACGACGGCAAGCGTGTCAAGTTACCTAAGATTGGCTGGGTTAGGCTGCACGAACCATTACCAATTACGGCAGTTCACAACTGCGTAATCAGTCGAAAAGCTGACAGATGGTTCATTGCTTTTAAATACGAAATTGAGCAGCCCGCAACTCTACGTGACCGTCCTACTGTCGGAGTTGATATCGGCATCAAGCAGCTAGCTGTTTGTTCTAACGGCGAAGTCTTTGCCAACCCTAAAGCCTATCGTCGGATGAACCGTAAAATGAAACGTCTGCAACGGCGTGTCTGTGCGCGAGTCAAAGGGTCTAACAACCGCAAAAAGGCAATCGCTAAACAAGCCTTGCTGCACCTAAAAGTGTCAAACATCCGAAAAGATGCTATTCATAAGCTAACAACTTACCTCGCCAAAAACCACAGTGAGGTGAAGATTGAAGATTTGAATGTTAAGGCCTTTTTGAAGAACCACAAGTTAGCTGGTGCAATCGCCGACTGCGCCATGTACGAATTCAAGCGTCAACTTGAATATAAAACCGAAAAGTTTAACTCAAAATTGACGCTCATAGATCGATTCTTTCCTAGCAGTCAAATCTGTTCAAATTGCTGTAATCATCGGCATAAAATGCCATTAAGAGTCCGAGCCTTTGAATGTCCCAGTTGTGGAAATATTCAAGACCGTGACTTGAATGCGTCGAAAAATATAGAACGTTGGTTTGAAGGAATATTTATTCCAGAACGTTCAGAATTGGCGGTGAGTTCCACTCCCGTCAGCCTGCGGAGTAGACAAACCCGACAGCAGTCATGTTGTCGCTACTGTGAAACAGGAAGTTAACACCACAAGCACTCATGTCTAGCTATGTCAAGATTTGGGTAGCTATGGGTAAGTTTTTTAGAACGGATGACCTTTGCCACGATTAATCGTTGGGAAAATGGACAGGCTACGCCTTCTGGGTTGGCAGTCAAGCAAATTTAGATATTGCTGGATGAGTTGATAATTCGCCAGATGCAACGCTTCGCGAATGCAGTAAGGCGCTGCGAGCAAGATATTTTTCGGATAAGGAGTACAAACGGTGAGTTTAGAGGGAATCAACAGCATTTTCAGAGATATTCGACTACTTCCCTATGGTGTGGCGACCCTCTCCGTGGCTGTGGCACTGGCGCTAACCCGATCGCTTTTACCGTGGCTTTACCCAACCACGACGCCCCTGTTTTTCATCGCGGTGATAGTGAGTTCCTGGTATGGCAGTTTCGGGGCTGGGTTACTGGCAACAATTTTATCCACGCTGGCAATCAACTATTTTTTTATTGAGCCGTTCTATTCCTTACAGATAGTTAATGTAGAGACAATTGTTCGGCTGGGTATGTTTTCGATCGCGGCAGGATTCATCGCTGCACTCAATCTATCGTGGCGCACTGCTCTAAAAAACGCGAAAGCAGCCTTGCAAACTTTACAGGAGGCAATGGAACTAGAACAAAAGGCGCAGGGCGAAACCGCAGAAACTGCTGCGACTGCGGCAAAAGAACAGCTAGAAAGGGTACTTTCTACCATCAACGATGGGTTTTACATCCTCGATCGCGATTGGCGCTACACCTATGCCAACGATCGCTACTGTGAAATGGTTGGAATGTCGCGGTCAGCGATTCTGGGTGAGAACGTTTGGGAGTTATTTCCGGCAGCCGTTGACACCGAGGCTTACGTGCAGTTTCATCGGGCAATGCACGAACAAACGCCACTCCAGTTTGATTATCTCTACTCACCTTGGAACGGTTGGCATGACCATCGAATTTACCCTTCGCCCAGTGGACTGACCGTTTTGCTTGCCGACATTACCGATCGCAAGCAGGGGGAACTCCTCCTAATCGAGCAGAAACGACTGTTGGAGTCGATCGCATTCGGGCAGCCACTAGACGACTGTCTGGCAGCCGTGTGTGACTCAGTATCCAGGCTGAATCCGGGTACCCGCGCCTGCTTCCTGCTAGCCGATGCTCAGCGGCTGATGTTTAAGAGATCCATTACTCCAGACTTTTCACCGTCTTTTGGTGAAGGACTCAAGGATGCTCCGATTAACGATTTGTGCATTGGAACCTGCGGCGAAGCAGTGTATAGCGGTCAGCCCGTGACCTGCGCCGACATTGCCAACGACGATCGCTGGTCGCAAGCATGGCGAAATTTATGCGTGGCTCATGGCATTCTAGCCTGTCATTCTCAGCCCGTGTTCAGGCAGGACAATGTACCTATGGGGTCGCTGATGCTGTGCTTTAGCGAGGCGCGGATGCCCACTGATTGGCAACATAAACTCGCCGAGTTCGGCACCCAACTTGCCAGCATCGCCTTCGAGCGCGATCGATCGTTCCAGGCGTTGCGCGAGAGCGAAGAACAGCTCCGACTGGCTTCCGAAGGCGGCAATTTGGGTTTGTGGTATTGGGATATGGAAACTGACACGCTGAGTTTGACGGACATAGCCAAAGCGATGTTTGGTTTACCCGTCAATACCGCAATGTCCATGAAGGTGTTTTTAGAAGCGGTGCATCACGACGATCGCCCATTCGTTCACAGCGTCCTCACTGAGCTAAAAGCGAATCAACCGCATACTGAAATTGAGTATCGGACGCTGTGGGCAGATGGCACCGTTCGTTGGATTTTGGCAAAGGGCGATTGCGCCTACAACGCTGATGGCGTCAGAATTTCGATGCGCGGCGTATTAATCGACATCAGCGATCGCAAACAAGTCGAAGAAGCGTTGCGTCAAAGCGAAGAGCAGAGTCGCAACATTCTAGAAAGTATTGATGATGGATTCTTTTCCCTTGATGAGAATTGGCGTTTCACTTACGTGAATCGGTCAGCGGAAATTCTGCTAGACCGCACTCCGGGCGCTCTGATTGGGAAGAATTTGTGGGAAGAATTCCCAGGACTCAATGGCACCGAGTTTGAGCGGGTTCATCGGCGCGTGGCAAACGAGCGCGTGGCTTTTTCAGTCACGGCGTTTTATCCCGATCACGATCGGTGGTATGACGTTCGCACCTACCCTGCCGCGAACGGGATTACCATTTATTTCCGAAATGTTACCGATCGAAAACTGGCCGAGGAGGTATTGCAACAACGAGAAGCAGAACTTCGTTTAGTGACCAATGCCGTGCCTGCCTTGATTTCCTTTGTAGACTCAGACCAACGCTATCGCTTAAACAATCGAGCATATGAAGAATGGTTTGGACATCCGGCAGCGCAAATCTATGGCAAGCACCTTCAAGAGGTTTTAGGCGAAACTGCCTATGAAGGAATTCGTCCTTATGTTGAGCAAGTCTTGGCAGGAAAGGAAGTGACTTTTGAAACCCAAGTTACCTACAAAGATGGTGGAACCCGTTATATCAATGCGACCTATGTTCCCCGCTTCAATAGCCTGGGAAAAGTTGAAGGGTTTGTAACACTGGTCAACGATATCACCGATGGCAAACAAGCCGAAGCCACACTACGGGAGAGTGAGGCACGGTTCCGGCTGATGGCAGATGCCGCCCCGGTGCTGATTTGGATGTCGGGCACCGATAAACTCTGTTATTACTTCAACCTCCCGTGGCTAAACTTTACGGGACGGACGATCGAGCAAGAAAGGGGCAATGGTTGGACAGAAGGAGTCCACCCCGACGACTTCGATCGCTGTTTAGACACCTATGTGACTGCCTTTGATGCCCGTCAACCGTTCAAGATGGACTATCGCTTGAAACGCTGTGATGGCATATACCGTTGGATTATGGATGAAGCTGTTCCTCGCTACGGATTGGAAGGTGAGTTCTTGGGCTACATCGGCTCCTGTGTTGATATTGAAGACCACAAACAAGCTGAGGAAGCCCTACGCGAGAGTGAATCCCGCCTCCGTCTGATCATTGAAAGCGCCAAAGATTATGCCATCTTCACCCTCGACCTTAACGGCATCATTGCCAGTTGGAACTCAGGGGCAGAAAGGTTGTTGGGCTATACCGAGACAGAAGCAATTGGTTGCTCGAGTCGGATGATCTTCACACCCGAAGATAACGAACAAGGACAAGCCGAGTACCAGAGGCAAACGGCTCTACTGCAAGGACGGGCCGAAGACGAACGCTGGCACGTCCGCAAAGATGGGAATCGCTTTTGGGCCAGTGGATTGATGATGCCCCTGCTTAATGAAGCGGATTGTCTGCAGGGATTTGTCAAAATCATGCAGGACAAGACTGCACAACGGCAAGCAAGTGAGCGACTGCAATTGCTGTATGAAACTACCCGCGATCTGATGCAGACAGAACAGCCTCTGGCTTTGATGGACACGCTATTCCGCAAACTTGCAGTGCAACTCGATCTGCACTCTTACTACAACTTCATGGTGGAAGAAAAAGACAACCGCCGGATGCTGCATTTGACAAACTATGATGGCATCTCTGAAGAAAGGGCGCAGGCGATCGCATGGATCGATTTAGGGGAATATCTCTGTGGACTGGTTGCCCAAACGCAGCAGCAACTTGTCTTGAATCAAGCCGAACTCTCCACTCATCCGAATGGTAAAGCCGCCTATGAACTGGGCATCACGGCTTACGTGGGTCAACCGTTAATCGCTCAAGGACGGTTATTAGGAACGCTCTCCTTTGCCAGTCTGACTCGGACGGACTTCACGCCTGCTGAAATCGAGCTGCTGGGATCGACCTGTGACCAGATCGCGATCGCTCTGGAACGGGCAAATCTGAACGATTCACTGCAGCAGCAAGCGGAACAGCTAAAACAGGCAAATCGGATCAAGGATGAGTTTTTAGCGGTACTATCCCATGAGTTGCGATCGCCCCTCAATCCCATCCTGGGCTGGTCAAAGCTGCTGCAAACTGGCAAGCTGGATGCGGCCAAAACTGCACAGGCGTTAGCGACGATCGAACGCAATGCCAAGCTGCAAACTGAATTGATTGAAGATTTGCTTGATGTCTCGAAAATTCTCCAAGGCAAGCTCAGTCTGAATATTCGTCCAGTCGATTTAGCTTTAACTGTGGAATCGGCGATCGAAACTGTCAATTTGGCTGCTGTTGCCAAATCCATTGATATTCGGACTGTGTTAGATCCTCAGATCGGACAAATTTTGGGGGATTCGGGCCGTTTGCAGCAGATTGTCTGGAATCTTGTTTCCAATGCGGTCAAATTCACCTCCGCCGGGGGGCGCGTTGAGGTGAATTTGACTCGTGTTGGCAATCAGGCTCAAATTACGGTGGCGGATACAGGGATTGGCATCGCACCGGAGTTTTTACCCTACGTGTTTGACTACTTCCGCCAAAAAGATGGCGCTACAACCCGCAAGTTTGGTGGCTTGGGGTTGGGGCTGGCGATCGTGCGGCATCTAGTGGAACTGCACGGTGGCACCGTTGGGGCCCAGAGCCAGGGTGAAGGGTTAGGAGCTACCTTTACTGTAAGACTGCCCCTATCAGGGAAGGTAAGACAAGAAAACTCTCTTGCAGGACTTTCGGAACGATCGACTGCGGAGGAACCGTTATCCGGGATGCGGGTACTTGTGGTAGATGATGAGCCGGATATGCGAGAGTTGATTTCCTTTTTGCTAGAAGATGCAGGTGCAGAGGTACTGACTGTTGCTGTCCCTCAAGAAGCCCTCACGGCGTTGACTAATTTCCAGCCAGATGTCCTGGTGAGCGACATTGGAATGCCGGGGATGGATGGCTATATGCTGTTGCGGCAAGTGCGAGCCCTGCAGCCAGAACAAGGCGGGCTGATTCCCGCGATCGCCCTGACTGCCTATGCGGGCGAGGTTAATCAACAGCAAGCTTTGCAAGCTGGATTTCACCGACATCTGGCAAAGCCGATCGAACCGGATAAATTAATTAAAACGATCGTCGCACTTCTTAGCAAGAATACTCATGAGCCAGCAAGCTCTAAAAATTGATCAGAAGGAGTTCAAACCGATCGAACCTCACCAAGCTTTTAAGTTGCTCTGGTTAGGCAGCGATATTTGTATTATCTTCTGTCCGGTCGATTCCCTCCGCTTCGCTTCGACCGAAATCAGGTAGGGGCAGGTTCAACAACAATATCTGCGAATAATTGACAATCTCAAAAACCCGCCCGGCCGGGATATTATGGTCAATCGCTCGGACGTGATATTACAGGAGAATCTATCAATAAATCCGGTTTCTAGTCTAACAGTGCGTAAGTCCTGATAATATAATCAGTAATTTGGAGTGTCAAAAAAAGACGATGAGAATCAACAAGCAGCAGCCTAGAATACATATAAAACCTTCAGTGATTAAAGCGATAGCTCTGTTCTTTCTGTGCTGCTTGTTAACTGCAAGTTGTGGACAAAGAACACGTCCATCGGTCACTGCGAGCGGCGAAAATGCTAATAACCGCGTTACTATTGGCACAACTTTGAAATTGCGGACGATCGACCCTGCGGACGGTTACGAAACCTTATCTGGACAATTGCTACGCAATTTGGGCGACACTCTCTACGCCTACAAGTCGGGAACTACAGAGTTAATCCCCCACTTAGCGACAGCGATGCCAAAAGTTAGCCAAGACGGATTGACATATACAATCCCCTTGCGTCAAGGCGTTATTTTTCACGACGACACACCGTTTAACGCCGCCGCAATGGAATTTTCCTTGCAACGGTTTATCCAAAATGGCGGCAGTCCGGCTTTGTTGTTGAGCGATGCAGTAGAATCGGTGAAAGCGACGGGCGAATACGAATTAACTTTTCAACTCAAAAAGCCTTTTGCTGCTTTTCCTTCCCTGTTGACATTTTCGGGTATGTGTGCAGTTTCTCCGAAAGCTTACGAGATTGGGCCCGGTAAATTTAAACCCGATACCTTTGTGGGAACTGGACGTTACAAGCTGGCGAAGTACGGCAGCGATTCTCTCAAGTTTGACGTGTTTGACAAGTATTGGGGGGAAAAGCCGGTTAATCAAGGAATTGACATTTTGCTGCTTTCTAGTTCGTCAAATTTGTTCAATACTTTTCAGACTGGTGCTGTTGATGTGGCTTATTTGTCTCTGGATGCAGACCAAGTTCGCAGCTTGGATGAGGGAGCAAAAAAAGGGAAATGGCAGGAAATCGCGGGGGAAAGCAGTACGGTTAATTACATGACGCTGAATATGCAGTCTAAACCGCTGGACAAGTTAGAAGTGAGACAGGCCATCGCAGCAGTGATGGATCGCCCGCTGATTAACGAGCGCGTACTGCTGGGACAAGCACAACCGCTTTACAGTCTGATTCCTACAACCTTGGACGTTCAAAAACCGGTTTTCAAAGAACTGTACGGCGACGCCAACACGGCCAAAGCCAAGGAACTTTTAACGAAAGCGGGATACTCGGCCACAAATCCTTTTGTTCTGCAAATTTGGCATGCTTCGGCTTCAAGAAAAAGAGCTTTAGTCGCCAGTACGATCGAGGCGCAAACTAAACTCAAAATGGACGGGATAATGCAGGTAGAAATTAACAGCGTTGAATCTCCGACTTTGTTTCAAAACATAGAGAAGGGCATTTATCCAGCGGTTTTAGTGGATTGGTCCGCCGACTTTTTTGACGCTGACAATTACATTCAGCCGTTTTTAGATTGTGCCACAGGTTCGGAGGCTGGGGGCTGCTCCAAGGGTGCAAGTCAAAGTCAGGGATCGTTTTATTATAACGATCGGGTAAATCAACTGATCGACAAGCAGCGCAAAGAAACAAACCCTGAAACCCGCAAAGCCCTATTTGCCGAAATTCAAGACATACTGGGTAAAGATGTACCTTTCATCCCTCTTTGGCAGGATAAGGACTATACGTTTGCTCAGAACAGCATTACCGGCGTCCGTCTCGAACCGACGCAATCTTTTCCTTTTTGGTTCCTGAAAAAGCAATAATTCGTTACAATAATTTGGGGGAGTTGAAACGTCAATAATTATTGCATATTTTGTGCACAACAGGGTGATGATTGTCACAGTTTATCAAAGAGACTGATCACCCGACCCTCTTTAATAATGTGGGATATTATTAAGAGAGAGATATTGCTGAGGGTGGGTATATGAAACTTGGAATTTTAACAACAACAGGGCTGCTGATTGCGATCGGTTGTGCCTCGGGAGTAAAGGCAGAAAACGTATCACACGTCAAACAATTATTAGAAACTAAAAAATGTACCCAATGTGACTTGACAGGAGCGGAGCTTGCTGGTATTGATTTGACGGGCGCAGATTTGAGCGGTGCGAATCTGAGCGGTGCAAATTTGAACGGTGCAAATTTGAACGAAGCCAAACTGAATGAAGCAAATCTGAAACAAGCTAAATTGCAAGGTGCGAGTTTAATTGCGGCTAAAATGCACGGGGCTAATTTGGAGGGTGCTGATTTGAGCCGCGCTAATCTGAGTTTGGCTGGTTTAGTGATTGCGAGTTTGAAAAATAGCAACCTCACCAGCGCTAATTTAATCGGCGCTAATTTAGAAAGCGCCAATTTGGCAGGTGCAAACTTGAGAAATGCTCGCCAGTCTTTAGCGAATTTATCTAATGTCAGCCTCAGAGGTGGCAGTTTGTCGGGAATAGACGTACAGGGAGTCAACTTGCGGGATGCAAATTTGACCAATGCAAATTTGAACGGTGCAAATTTGAACGGTTCGGACTTGACAGGTGCTAATTTAAAGAATGCCAATATGGCAAATGTAGATTTGAAAAACGCTTCTTTGCCGTAGGACGATCGCCAATTGCTATATCAAATTCTGGTGCTTAACAAAGTTAATATAATAAGGTAGGGGCAATTCTGAAATTGCCCCTACAGTTTTAATGGTAGGATTTATATCATGTCCGGTCGATTACCCTTCATCAGGTAGGGGCGGGTTCACTAACAATATCTGCCAATAATTGACAATCTCAAAAACCCGCCCGGCCGGGATATTATGGTCAATCGAGCGGACATGATATTATCTGGTTTCCTGTCGCTGCGTAGGTCAATCGATTTTAGATTTTAGATTTTAGATTTTAGATTAAAGCATTGACTTGCGCGAGATGAATCCGGGGGCTTGTATCCTGGATGCTTTCGGTCATTGTTCGGTGTGCGAAGCTTTTCCCCGGTGTCTGCGATTGCTTCATATTTGGGGTTCTAGGATCAATCTTGCTCGTGAGCATCTTGGGCGAAGCGGATAATGTCATCATCGCCGAGGTATTCACCATTTTGGATTTCAATCATCACCAAGGGAATAACGCCTGGATTTTCTACGCGGTGAGCAGTATTCATGGGAACGTAGGTTGACTGTTTCTGCATGAGAATCGTCTCTTTGTCGTCGCAGATAACTTTAGCGGTACCGGAGACGACAACCCAGTGCTCGCTGCGGTGATAGTGCATTTGGGTGCTGATGTGATGCCCCGGCTTGACTTCAATGCGATTGATCTTATAACGATCGCCCGCGTCTATGACTGTAACTTGACCCCAGTAGCGGGTTTGTGTACGATCGTCAATTTTTTCGATTGTGTCCACTGTTTCCACCATCCTGTTTATCTCGCCAACGGTGTCTGTAAAAATATCTGTAGTTAAAAGTATAGCAGGGACAGGGTCAGGGCGATCGATTTAAAGATTACTGAATTAGTCGCCACTCGCGAGCATCAACAAATTGCGACAAATGCCCCACATTTGTTGTAGCAATTACCACATCATTGCCTTCACTTGCCTCCAATATTGCTTGAGCCGCCAAAATCACATCCCCGTCAAGTGCATTAGGTTCGGCTGTTGGTCTTCCTCTCCTTCTCGCGTCAGCCCACAACTGAGTGGCTAAAAGCATTACCTCTGTAGTCAAAGGACGGTATGTAAGTTGTAATTTCAATTCATCAAGCCGTTGAATACCTGCTAATTTACCTGCGCGGATCAACTCCCGTCGCACTTCGTAGTCAGCAATTTCAGGCAGAATTATTATTTCGCCCCTCCGCATTAAAGAGTTTAGCCAAACTTTGCACTCTTGAATTTCAGCAGAGGATGCTTTAGGGTTTGTTACCATTCCTAATGGGCCAGAGTCGAGAATTATTACTCTACTCATGGGAATAATGGCCGATTAGAAAGGCGGTCTTCATCTAAAGCTTTACGGAGATATTCAGCGGTTTCTGTTTGTTCTTGTTCATCTCCCTCCTCAATCCATGAATTGATTAATTCAATTGCACCTTTATTTCTTTGTATCCGTTCCTCCAGCGACAGTTTAGTAATGTCTATTTTCTCAGATGTCTGGGGAGGCTCGGACAATACGGGCTTTACTGTCACCGTTTCCAGAAATAAGCGCATCATCTGAAGTAAGTTTGGCCAATATTCTCTGGGAGTTTGCTGAATTACGCGGAGGAATTCCGCGATCGGCTGGCTTAATGGGCGATCGCTTTCTTTGTCTTCAACCGTAGGAGTTTCGGGCGCTGATTCTACTGTCCCTTGGCTTTCGCTGCTTAAAACTTGTTCGGACATAATTACTTTTTTCCTTTCTCTCATTTACTCATATTATAAACAAAGGGCGGGCAATTGCCCGCCCCACTTTTTACTTGCTCAACACACCATCGGGAATCCCCAAAATATCCTCAATTCGAGGCATATCTTCCAAAGCAATCACTCGTCCTTCATCCTCAAAACCAGCAATTTGATCGAAATTCAAATACCGATACAAATCACCAGCAAAAGGATCGATTCTCTTCGACACAATGTCATTGTATTCTTGGACTGTGGGAATGCGACCTAACAGCGAACAAACGGCCGCCAATTCCGCTGAACCCAGATAAACTTGTGCATCTTTGCCCATGCGGTTGTTAAAGTTACGAGTAGAAGTTGAAAACACCGTTGTCGCATCTTTAACCCGCGCTTGATTGCCCATACAAAGACTGCATCCGGGCATTTCTGTACGCGCTCCAGCAGATCCAAAAATGCTGTAATAACCTTCTTCTTTGAGTTGCTGTTCGTCCATCCGAGTTGGCGGACAAATCCACAGGCGAGTTTTCACTTCCCCTGCACCTTCCAACACCTTCGCTGTGGCGCGGTAGTGACCGATATTTGTCATGCAGGAACCGACAAATACTTCGTCAACCCGATCGCCCGCAACCTCACTCAACAACTTAACATTATCCGGGTCATTGGGAGCAGCCACAATTGGCTCTGTAATCTCGTTCAGATCGATTTCGATGATTTCAACGTATTCCGCATCAGCATCCGCCTCCATCAGCACCGGATTTGCCAGCCATTCCTCCATCTTAGCCACCCGGCGCATCATCGTCCGCGCATCTTGATAGCCCCGCGCCACCATGTTTTTCAGCAGCGCGACATTGGAACGAATGTACTCAGAAACAGTCTCCACGCTCAATTTAATCGTGCATCCAGCGCAAGAACGCTCGGCCGTCGCATCGGTCAATTCAAAAGCCTGCTCGACCTTCAAATCGGGCAAACCTTCAATCTCCATAATCCGTCCAGAAAAGATGTTTTTCTTGTTCTGTTTCTCGACGGTTAGCAAACCTTTTTGAATGGCCACATAGGGAATTGCATTCACAACATCCCGCAGCGTTACTCCGGGCTGCAATTCACCTTTAAACCGTACTAAAACCGATTCTGGCATATCCAAAGGCATGACGCCCAAGGCTGCAGCAAATGCGACCAATCCCGAACCCGCAGGAAAGGAAATTCCCAAAGGAAAACGAGTGTGAGAATCGCCGCCCGTTCCCACTGTATCTGGCAATAACATCCGGTTCAGCCAAGAGTGAATAATGCCGTCTCCGGGGCGCAAAGCTATGCCGGCGCGCTCTGCCATGAAATCGGGCAATTCGTGGTGAGTTTTGACATCAACTGGTTTTGGATAAGCGGCGGTGTGGCAGAAACTTTGAATCACCAAATCGGCGCTAAATCCCAAACAAGCAAGTTCTTTCAATTCGTCGCGAGTCATTGGCCCGGTGGTATCTTGCGATCCGACTGTTGTCATGACTGGTTCGCAAGATGTACCGGGACGAACGCCGGACAAACCGCAAGCTTTGCCTACCATTTTTTGTGCTAAAGTGAAGCCTTTGCCCGTATCTACTGGGATTGTAGGGCGGGTAAAAATAGTGCTTGGTTTTAGTCCTAAAGCTGCGCGGGTTTTGTCGGTTAAAGTTCGTCCAATTAATAGCGGAATTCGGCCACCGGCGCGAACTTCGTCTAGAATTGTGTCGGGTTTGAGGGTGAAGGTGGAGATGATTTCTCCGGCTTCGTTGGTGATTTCGCCTTTGTAGGGATGGATGGTAATTACCATTCCTGTTTCCATTTGGGAGACATCACATTCGATCGGCAAAGCGCCGGAATCTTCAGCGGTATTGAAGAATATCGGGGCGATCGCACTTCCTAAAATATAACCGCCACTGCGCTTGTTCGGCACAAACGGAATATCATTGCCAATATGCCAGAGCACGGAATTAATCGCCGATTTCCGCGACGAACCGGTACCGACAACATCACCAACATAAGCTACGGGATAACCTTTTTGCTTCAAGTCTGCAATGGTTTGCAAAGCCCCAGGCATCTTACTTTCGAGCATCGCCAAAGCGTGTAGGGGAATGTCCGGCCGCGTGGTAGCATGAGGTGCTGGCGACAAGTCGTCAGTATTGGTTTCTCCAGGAACTTTGAAGACTGTAACGGTAATCGCTTCTGGCAGTTGGGGGCGGCTGGTAAACCACTCGGCATCCGCCCAAGAATCGACTACCTGCTTGGCGTAGGGATTGGTATCGGATAAAGTCAGAATATCGTGGAAAGCGTCGAATACTAACAACGTTTTGCTCAGTGCCCGGGCTGCGGTGGCGGGAATGGCAATTTCCGCAGTAGGATTGAGCAAATCGATTAAAGATTGGACGTTGTAACCGCCCATCATTGTCCCCAGCAGGTAAACTGCCCATTTGGGAGCAATTAGGGGGCTGTGGATTTCGCCTTTAGCAATGCCAGTTAGAAAACCAGCTTTGACGTAGGCGGCGCTGTCTACGCCTGGGGGGACGCGATCGCGCAATAATTCTATTAAGGTTTCTTCTTCTTGTGCCGGCGGATTTTTCAGCAGTTCACACAGTTCCGACGTTTGCTGGGCATCTAGCGGCAGGGGTGGAATTCCCTCATGGGCCCGTTCGGCAGCGGTACGGCGGTAAGATTCAAGCATTTCTCCTCTCTCCTCGGATAGTATTCGGTGGTTGGCAAGTAGGTGACTTTACTTTTTAGATTAGGAGCTTCCGCTGCACATTGGGTAAAGTACCTCGCCATACATCAAAACTTAACGCAACTTTAAAAACAGTAGATTGTCATACCAAAGACAGATGTGGTCTTTGACGGGAAAGCAGCATATCAAACTTCAGCCGAGCAGTTTAGGGGCGTTCCGTTGCATAGTTCTGGTTAAGATTAATGTGTTGTCGGCTACTGTAGATCCTCCTCTGCATCTGAAATCGTCATTTACCAATAGTCTGGACTGTTTTTAGTTCGTAGTTTGAAACCCTTGATTTTCCGTTGGTAGCTCGATTGGCGAATCGACTTGAAACTTTATATTCTACGAATGCTAATTAAAAACCGTCCGCAGTATTGATTGACCACAAGTTTAAAAAAGTTGTCTGCTAATGGATCGATTAAACAATGGAAAGTTTTATCCCTGAAAACTCTGAAGACTGTCACGGCTGGGCCTCCAAGCCCGACTTGTACAAAGAGCTGCAAGGAACCAAAGAATTATTGCTGACGATCGCCAACTCGATGCCAATACCCCTGATCGTCAGCAGTCTGGCGGATGGCACAATTCTTTATAGTAACGATTTATGTCGTCAGGCTTTCGGGTTCACAGGATTCAAGTCGATCGACCGCCAAAAAGCCGAAACGCTCTACCACAAACCTGCAGAGCGCCAGGAATTGCTGTTACGGCTCGCCCGCAACGGACTGGTCCGCGAGGCAGAAATCCGGCTTAAAAAAGCTGACGGCACGCTGTTTTGGGCAAGTGTATCGATGCGGTATCTGACATTGGTGTCGGGGAAAGCTGTTCTGTCGGTGTTCAGCGACATTACGGATCGGAAACGAGTGGCCGCCAAGGAGCAGGAATTGCTCACGTCAATCCACTCGCGGGCCCGCCAGCAAGCGGCCGTCGCTTACTTGGGGCAGCAGGCCCTGGCCGAAACAGATTTGTCCGCACTGATGGACAAAGCTGCGGTTTTAATTGCTCAAACCCTGGACGTTGATTATTGCCAGGTGTTAGAACTGTTGCCCTCTGGTCATGCTTTTATGCTGCGAGCGGGGGTTGGCTGGCAGCCGGGCCTCGTCGGCAGTGCTACTGTTGCCGCTTCTGCCCGATCGCAAGCAGGTTACACATTGCTAGTGGGCGAACCGACAATCGTCGAAGATTTGCGGGTGGAAACGCGCTTTAGCGAGTTGCCGCTGCTGCACAACCACCGGGCTGTCAGCGGCGTTACTGTAATTATTCCCGGCAATCGGGGACTGGGGAGCAACTGGGGACAAGCAGAACCAGCCAACAGTTCCTCCTCGCAGGCCTGGGGCATTTTGGGGGTTCATACCTGCCAAGGGCGGGTTTTCACTCAAGATGACGTTTATTTTGTAGAAGCGATCGCCAACGTGTTAGCTGCGGCGATCGAGCGGATTCGATCGCAAGAGCGTTTGCAAATGATGGAACGGGCGATCGAAAGTTGCAGTAACGGCATTGCAATCACCGACGCGACTGTTGCAGATAATCCGATTATTTATGTCAATCCGAGTTTTGAGCGGATTACTGGTTATAGCAGAGACGAGTTAATGGGCAAAAATTGCCGATTTTTGCAGGGCACAGACACTGACGGCCCCGCTGCCCAACAATTGCGAATTGCGATTGAAGAAGGCAGAGAATCTCAAGTTATATTACGCAACTTTCGGAAAGACGGCACGCCTTTTTGGCACGAACTGTCGATCGCTCCGGTTTACAACTCGCGGCGACACTTAACCCACTTTATTGGAGTACAAACAGACATTACCGACCGCCAGCGATCGGAAGAAGAATTATTTTTAAATTCTCAAGCTTTAGCAGCTTTTAGCGCTAATCTCAAACACTTGCACCGGATTACAACTTATCATTATCAAAACTTTGAAGAACTGGTTGACGATTATCTAACAGCAGGCTGTTTGATGTTTGGACTTTCTATGGGCATCATGGCTGAAGTTGACAACGAGACTTTTATTGTCAGAGCCGCGAAAAGCGATTTAGAATACTTCGTGCGAGGCTTAGAATTGAACCTCAGCGATACTTACTGCGCGGCAGTCATTAAACTTAACAAAACAGTTGCGTATTCTCATATAGGAGCCGATATTGAGATGCGCGAACATCCAGCTTATCAAAGCTGCAAATCAGAATCTTACATCGGAACCCCGATATTTGTTAACAATAAAACCTACGGAACTTTAAGTTTTAGTTCGCCGGAAATAAAGAAAAGAAAATTCAAGTACGAGGAAATAGAAATTATAGAATTGATGGCTCAAAGTATTGGCAAAATTCTGGCGGTTCACCAAATGGAAGTCGAACGCCAGCAGGCTGAAAAAGAGCGATGCGAGTTGATAGTATCTCTCAAAGAAAGTGAAGAACGCTATCGCCGTTTAGTAGAACTATCTCCCGAAGCGATCGCCGTTCACAGTCAAGGGAAAATCGCCTACATCAATGCTGCCGGCGCTAAACTCCTCGGTGCGAACTCTCCCGAAGCGCTCATCGGCTTTCCCGTATTGCATTTCGTCCATCCAAACTATGTGGAAACAGCCAGAGAGCGCATCCGGCTAGTCGAGACAGAAAATCAGCCGCTCGACCTTGCCGAACAAAAACTGATTCGGTTCGATGGACAAATAATAGACGTTGAAGTTGCCGGCATCCCCGCTACTTATCAAGGCTCAACCGCCGCCCAGATTATTATCCGAGATGTCACCGAGCGCAAGCGAGTAGAACGGGAACTGCTGCACGGCGCTTTTCACGATGCGCTGACAGGTTTGCCCAACCGCGTTTTGTTCCTAGACAGGCTAGGACAAGCCATCCGCCGATCCAATCAGTCCCCCGATTACAAATTTGGTTTACTTTTCCTAGATTTAGACCGCTTCAAAGTAGTTAATGATTCTTTAGGACACGTTTTAGGAGACAAACTGCTAATTGCCCTGGCGCAGCGACTGCAAACCTGCGTCCGGGTTTCTGATACCGTCGCCCGACTGGGGGGAGACGAATTCACCATCCTGCTAGACCACATTCAGAGCCTCAGCGACGCCACCCTCGCAGCTAAAAAGATACAAACAGAACTGACGAAGCCGTTTCATCTCGAAGGACACGAAGTATTTACCACCGCTAGCATTGGCATTGTTTTCAGTCGAGGCGAAGCCACCGACAGTGGCGAATCGAATTCGTACACTCACCCGGAAGAATTCCTACGCGATGCTGACATCGCTATGTACCGCGCTAAAGCTTTGGGTAAGGCCCGCCACGAAGTGTTTAATTTGGCGATGCACGACCAAACAATGTCGCTGTTGCAGTTAGAAACTGACCTGCGGTTGGCTATTTTGGGCAAGGAGGAATTAGGAGAGAGCAAGGATCAACGTTCGCACTTTATTGTGCACTACCAACCGATTGTTTCGCTCGCCAGCGGTGCGCTCGAAGGTTTTGAGGCCTTGGTGCGCTGGCACCACCCAGTTCGGGGTTTAGTTCCGCCGTCTACTTTTATCCCTGTAGCTGAAGAAACAGGTTTGATCGTGCCTCTGGGAGCCTGGGTGTTGCGGGAAGCTTGTCAGCAATTGCGGATTTGGCAAGAAATGTTAACCGAGGAACAGGGAAGAAGTCCAATGGAAGTCGGAACCAGGCCCTTCGACTCCCTTCGGCTGCACTCAGGGCAAGTCGCTCAGGGTAACAAGAAGCAAGAAGGCGCTTCGACTTCGCTCAGGGTAACAACAGGGAAGATGGCAACGGGCAATGTAGGGGATTTAACTGATGTAACAGATACAGGGAATGAGGAACACGCAACTTTTACTGAGCGTAGCCCCAGTATTGGTCACAGGGAAGAAATAATCGGTAAAAAATTACCAATTCCCAGTTACCAATTCCCGATTAGCGATTTCCACTCATCTATTACCAATTCCCAATTCCCAATTACCAATAGTTCGGCTACGTTAAGTACAACTTCCCAGGTACCCATTCCGAATTTTAAATTACCAATTATTGCTCCTTCGCAATTAACAATGAGCGTCAATCTTTCTCCTAAACAGTTAGGTTTCCCGCATTTAATCGAGGAAATTGATGAAATTTTAGCAGAAACGGGCTGCAATCCGAGCTGTTTAAAATTGGAGATTACTGAAAGCGCGATCGTAGAAAATGTCAAGAAAGCCAATATTGTGCTAGCCGAATTAAAAGGTAGAAATATTCGATTGTCGATCGACGATTTCGGTACTGGCTATTCGTCTTTAAGTTACTTGCACCGTTTTCCGCTGGATACACTGAAGATCGATCGATCTTTTGTAAGTCGCTTGGGGGCTGTGGAAAATGGTGACGACGGGGGTCAGCCTTTGCAGATTGTGCGGGCGATCGTAACTTTGGCTCACAATTTGGGATTGAATGCGATCGCCGAAGGTGTAGAGACAGCCGAACAATTATCACAGCTTCGAGAACTCGACTGCGAATTAGCTCAGGGATATTGGTTTTCTAAACCTTTGGATAGTGATGCTATCACTGAAATGCTTACAAAAATCGATTGATTTATAAAAGTTTCATATTTTTTGAAGTTCCTCTGCGGGGGAACTTCAGTTTAAATGTAAAGAATTTGGTTTTCCATTTCGTCGGCTGTTGTGGTATTGAGGATTGAAACCAGCCTACCCACGATTTTCCCATACGGATGCCGGACTGCAATGATAATTCCGTAATGTTTTCCCTCCCGACTGAAATATTCTTGAGCAAGCGCTTCAAAATCATTTCGATTGTGGGTGAGAATAGCTGCTTTTTGGCTAATAGCATACTCCAACTGCTCGACATCTGTTTTTCCGAGTTGCCCTGCTTGTTTGGCAGTTGTTGCCTCAAAACCGCGAGAATGTAGCAAGCTAGCTACAAGCACATCGACATCTTCATCTAAATAGACATGAATAAAAATTTCACTCATCGATCTTTGACTCGCGGATCGATTAACTCATCGGGAATGCGGTTAAGTTCAATATACTTGTTAATTTCTGCTTGGCAATCTAGATAGTAGCTCAAGGCATCAAATACTTGCGCTAGGGTGAGGTGTGGCAAACGGTGAGGAATCTCTTCTGGCGAAACTCCAATGCGCCACATCTCCACGATCGCCCGCACCGGAGTTCGAGTACCCTTGATAATCGGTTCACCACTCAGAATTTCATCATTCCTGACAATGTGACAGTGTTCTGTTGATTGAAGCATATTAGTTTGATTTCTCTATTTTGGAGAATCCATAAATATTTTAGCTCAATTAGTTCGCGATCGCACGCTTCTACCTCAAAAACCAGGTTTCTGGCGATCGTCCTCAACCTAAAATGACGCAATTACGTTAATAAACCGGGTTTTTGCGTCCCATGCCCCATGCCCCATGCCCCATGCCCCATTAACAGCTAGCTTTGAGGGGAATCTCGATCGCCAATTCTGTACCCTGTCCGGGCGAAGAAGTGCATTTCAGCGACCCGTTGTGTCTGTCTGTAACAATTTGATAGCTAATTGACAAGCCCATCCCAGTGCCTTTACCCACAGGTTTAGTGGTAAAAAACGGGTCAAAAAGACGAGTGCCGACAGTCTCCGGTATTCCCGGCCCGTTGTCAGCAATCCGAATGATTACTTTGCCCGCTGGCGATATTTCAGTGCGGATGCGGATGTTGCTAGGGTGTTTCCGCATTTCCTCAGCAGAACGGCGCAGATCCCGTTCTTCCAAAGCATCCAAAGCATTGCTCAAGATGTTCATAAATACTTGATTTAACTGTCCGGCATAACATTCTACTAAGGGCAGTTGAGCGTATTCTTTAATTACCTCAATTTCTGGATGGTTGTGTTTAGCTTTGAGCCGGTGCTGCAAAATCATCAGGGTGCTATCTATGCCCTCGTGGATGTTGACTGCTTTCATTTCCGCTTCGTCCATGCGGGAAAATGTGCGGAGAGAAGCAACAATTTGTTGAATTCTGTCTGCACCGACTTTCATTGAAGAAAGCAACTTTGGCAAGTCTTCCATCAGAAAGTCTAGTTCAATATGGTCTACTTCTTCTTGAATTTCCGGGACTGGATCGGGATAGTGATTTTGGTAAAGTTCGATCAGGTGTAGCAAGTCTTGGGTATAGTCGTTGGCGTGGGTGAGGTTGCCGTAAATAAAGTTAACTGGGTTGTTGATTTCGTGGGCGACTCCTGCCACAAGTTGACCGAGACTTGACATTTTTTCATTTTGAATTAACTGCGATTGAGTGCTGGTTAATTTCTGTAATGTTTGTTCTAATTCGAGAGCTTTATTGCGAGTTTGGGCGTAAAGATCGGCTTGGTTGAGGGCGATCGCCAATTGAACTGTAATCGCTTGCAACAATTCTACTTCGCCCTCACTCCAGGGTCGCACAGCAGCGGAGTGGGCGCAGGTAACAACGCTCACTACTCCCGAAAGTGCCTGCATCGGAATTGCCAATATAGATTGGTAGCCCAGAGAGTTAAGAGACCTTCTCCAAACAGGGTCTGCGATTGCTTCGACATCATCGACTTGCAGCGTTTCTAGACGCAATACCGGTTCTCCTAAAGGGCCGAAGTCAGAAGCTTTATAGCGACCTATTAAATCGGGAAGTTCTCTTGTGCGAGATTCTTGAATAACTTCCCAGTAAGGTTCCTCTCCGTCGCAGCGATACCAGGCAAATTGGCAACGATCGATCTGCAGGAAAGCGCGAATTTCCTTAACTGCGACTGTAACGATGCTGTCGAAGTCGAGGGAATTGCGGATTTGAGTAGTGAGGTTGTTGAGCAATTTTTCTCGTTCGGCCTGCTGTCTGAGTCGGGCTTCCGATTGCTTCAAAGCAATTTCTCCCCGCTTGCGCTCAGTAATGTCTTCAGTAACTGCTAATAAATATTGGGGATTGCCTTCTCGATCGAGAATTGCGGTTTTCTTGGTATGAAATATGCGATTCTCGCCTTCTTTTGTTTGAATCACTTCTTCGGGAATGTCTAAAATTTGCCCGCTGGCGAGCACTTCCCGGTCTTTGGTGGTGAAAAAGTCGGCTTGTTCTCTGGGGAAAAAGTCGTAATCATTTTTGCCCATAACTTCAGCAGCGGGGAAACCCATTACTTCTTCGGCGACTGGATTCCACAGTACAAATCGCAACTCTTCTGCTTCTTTGCCAAATACTGCGACGGGTATGGTTTTGAGTACGGATTCCATAAAATTTTGAGCGTGTTGCAGTTCTGCTTCTGCCTGTTTGCGATCGCTAATATCTCGGACGTTGGCAATGACGCTGAGATTCCCGTTGAGATGAATTCTGGACAGGGCAATTTCTGCATCAAAGGTTGAACCGTCGTTGGGACGCCTCGCTTTCCATTCCACGCGACCTGTTTCGCCTGCTAATACTCTTTCCCAAAGTTCTTCCATTTGTTCAATGGGATTGTCGCCAATTGAATAGTCGTTTTTAAATGATAATTTTGTTGCTTGTTCCTGGCTCACTCCGTACATTTCTAACATCCGATTATTGACATCGAGAATGTTGCCTTCTAAGTCGTGAATGAAGATAGCATCGTAGACATTGTTAAAGATTGTCCGCAGGTTTTGCTCGGAAACTTGCAGGGCTGCTTCTGCAAGTTTTCGATCGCCAATTTCTTGTTCTAATTGCGTGACTGCTTCGGACAGTTCGGCCGTGCGATCGCTCACTCGGTCTTCTAACTCGGCGGCTGCTTGTCGCAGGGCTGCTTCGGCGGCTTTGCGATCGGTAATGTCGAGCGCCGTACCGAACATTTTTACCACCTTGCCACTGGCATCGGTTTCGGCACGACCCAAAGCGTTGAGATGCCGCAGCGTGCCGTCGGGACGGTAAAGGCGCAAGTCAAAATCGAAGGGGATGCCCGCTTCGAGTCCCCGCTGCACTTGAGTCTGCCACAATTCCAAATCTTCTGGATGGATCAGAGCGATTTGTTCGGCTAGGTTGGGCGCGCTTTCTGTCGGTTCGAGTCCGAAGATGCGAAAGAGTTCTTCCGACCAAGTGACGGTTTTGGTAGCTGCGTCGAGTTCCCAATTGCCGACGTGGGCGAGTCTCTGGGCTTCTTTGAGCTGCCGCTGGCTCTCGCGGATGGCGGTTTCGGCAACTTTGCGATCGGTAATGTCGAGCGCGACGCCGGAAAATACGATTTCGCCGTTCTCGTTGCGGGTGGGCATGGAGTCGCCCTGCCACCAGCGAATCTCACCGTCGGGCTTGACTAACCGCCCTTCGTAGTGCCAGGGAGAGAGATTTTCTACCGCTTCGTTGACGGAAGCGATGTAGCTTTCCAAGTCTTCGGGGTGGACGCGGGAAATGAATGTATTCATGTCTCGCATCATTTCTGCTGCTGTGATGCCGCTGATATCGAAGATGCGATCGCTCATGTAGTCAACTCTCCACACTCCCTGCCTGCTGCAAAATTGGAACAGAGATCCGGGGATGGTGGCTGCGATCGTCCGAAACTTGGTTTCGCTGGCACTGAGGGCGGCAAAAGTCTGTCGTAGTTCTGCCGTGCGTGCTTCTACTCTGCGCTCTAGTTCTGCGTTGGCGTGTTGTAAGGCTGCTTCTGCTCGCTTGCGATCGGTAATGTCGGTGGCTGTACCGGTGGTGCCGAGGCAGTTTCCGGTTTCGTCGTACAGGGCGATCGCGTTAAACATCAAATGTTTCATGCTGCCGTCTTTGGCGATTTGGGTGCTTTCGTACTGGAAAATTGATTCTCCTGCCAACAGGCGGGCGAAAACTTCTAAATCTTTCTGGCTTTGTTCTGGTGTCACAAAGTCGGAGAACGGCCTACCGATCATTTCTTCTGGTTCGTAACCGTAGATGTACTTAACTGCTGGGTTGACGAAGGTGTAGCGTCCTGAAGCATCGACCGACCAAATCATGTCTTGGGAGGTTTCTACCAGGCTGCGGTATTTGCTTTCGCTGGCTTTGACGGCTTCTTCTGTTTTTTTGCGTTCCGTCATGTCGCGGGAGACGCCGACAGTCATGACGATTTGGCCGTCTGCGTTGCGGATCGGTGTTTTGACGGTGCTGAACAGTCGCACTTCTGAGTCGTGCCGCGTCACCGGTTCTTCAGAAATTTGCAGAGTGTGCCCGGTGTCAAATACGAAGCCGTCATCTCTGACGTACTGGAGAGTATTGTCGGGATCGGCGAAAGGCGCGTCTACGATGTCTTGAAGTTCCTCTTGAGTCATGCCGTAATAATCGCGGAATGCTTGATTTGCCCAGACGATTTTCGATTGGGGGCCTTTGACTAATACCATATCGGCGATCGAATCGAGAATTTGGTGATATTTTTGCTCGCTGTCGCGGAGTTTCTGCTGGGCGGATTCGATTTCTGCTATTTGCCTCTGGGTTTGCAAGTGCAGTTCGGCTTGGTAGATGGCAACTGCTAAATGGTCGCCTACTTGTCTGGCAAATTCGATTTCGTCTTCTTGCCACTGGCGGGGTTGACCGCAGGAGTGAATGCACAGCAATCCCCACAAATGTTTCCCTTGCAGCAGCGGTACGACTAAGTTGGCTCGGATTTGAAACCGCTTAAGGATTTTGAGGTGACAAGGGCTCAAGCGGGCTTTGTAGATGTCCGTGACTGCTTGAACGTATCCTTTGGTGTATTTGGCTGCAAATTGTTCGCCGAAGCAGTAGTCGCGGATTTTGGTTCCCAAAGATGGGCTGTATTGGGGCAGTACGTCTTCGGACACTACTTCGCCCTCGTTCAATTGGGATTCGGGAAAGAAGCGGTAGACGGCGACTCGATCGGCATTTAGGAGTTGCCGAACTTCGGTGGCTGTGATTTTGAATATTGTTTCTAAGTCTAGGGATTCACGAATTTTGCTAATAACTCCCATCAGCGCTTGCAGCTTTTTGAACCAGGTTTGAGACTGCGTTTCTCTTTCTAGGTGAGCTAGTTTCTCGCGCAGGTTGATTACTTCGTGATACAGGTATTCCTGAAACATAATGCTTTTTCTTTAGTTATTTTGCGGTTTGTTATCGAGGTTGATGGCATCTCAATAGCGCTCTGCAAGTTGAGCCTGGTAACTCAAAAAGGCAAAGAACATAAGCTGTTGGGCATTTAAAAGAGGATAGTAGGGTGCGGAGCGTACATAAGTATTTCCCATATCCCGCCACTGTTCTAGCTGACGCACCCTACCTCTATCGTTATTGGTTTAAATGTGTAACAGCTTATTCTCCTCCTTCTGCTAGCACTTAGCAGCTACTTACGCTGCATTTCCGTATTTTTTCGAGATTTGGAGGTCAATCGACCATTTTAGCTCCCGTATATTTACTGAAAAATTGGCAGAATTTGCTACTTCTTTTATTCTCAATTATTGAGAATAATGCTAACAAAACTTACACATAAACCGGGTTTATTAACGTAATTAGGTCAGGGAATGTCGGAAAGTGGGAACAAGAAACCCGGTTCCATTGCGAGATCGGGATGAGCGTCTCTGACTAATTTTGACATTTTTTGGGCTCGCCTTCGGTTGCAATTGTCACCTTTTTATTATTACCCCAAACTCCCTCAATGGTTTCCTTGTTTTGGCGATCGCATATCCTGTTGGGATCGCATCTATTAAAATTTGTTTAAATTGAGGCGATCGCCTTTTCTAGAGTTTTAAGTAATGCTCGATTTATCTCTCCTAAATTAGATTTTTTACAATCTTTAGGGTCAGCCGAAATTTTAGATATTTTTCCTTGCCTTCTCGTTATTTCATGCGAGGGATTGAATCTTTTCAACTGATTAAAATTCCCCGAATCAGAGGTTAGTTTTCGGTCAAACAGTTGAGGTAGTTGCAGGCTATGGTTAAATGGACTCAACTCAAGGGCTATTGCCTACCCTTCACCGAAGGCACGCGCGTTCGAGATAGCTTCGCACGCGCGGAGAATTTTTGCCCGATTTTTGCCATTTTTGAGAAGTGTAAAAGTTTTAGATAATACAAATATTTAGGGTATCACATTTTTGGCGAAAGTAAAGGTATTTCAAGCTGGATCAATAGAAATGGCGATCGCGAGGATTAAAGTTTGGGCGAAGTAATGATAAATTCCGTAGAAACTCGCATTTCACTTCCTACCTTTAAAGTGCCACCTTGTTGTTGGGCAATCCGATCGCGAGTGAGAGATAATCCAAAACCGACTGCTTATGCGGTTGGTATAGTAGTAAAAAGAAGATGGCAGATTTTGGCTTTAATTTCTAGAGAAACTCTGATGGTATTGTCGCGCAAACCAAGTTCAACTACTTTTGCCAGTTTTTGCGTTTTTAGCAAGTTTTTGAGAGTAAATTTTATGTTTATATATCGGTTTCTTGCTACCAATTTTTCGGCGTTTGAAATACAGCATAACAACCACGATCAATGATATTTATCAAAGCGCGGTTGAAACCAGATAAGCCAACTTCCGAAAGAGCTATCCCACTGTCACACTCAATATAAATTATTATATTGAAGTGGCGAGCAGGCTGCTGTGCTCAACCAACAGCTACAAGCTTAAGAAGCCGTTTTCAATATTGCCCTGGCTTCCTCAATATTTTGGGCAACCAATTTGCCCGACTTGATAAAGGCTGATCTTTCGGTATCGCTGAGTTCAAGTTCCACTATTTGTTCCACTCCCTGATATCCCAAGCGGCAGGGAGCTCCTAAAAAGATATCTTGCACGCCGTATTCGCCGTGCAAATAAACGCAGCAAGGCAAGAGTCGCGACTGATTAAATAAAATAGATTCTACCATCAAACAGACAGCAGATGCGGGTGCAAAATAAGCACTACCAGTCTTCATCAATTCTACAATTTCTGCGCCGCCGTGGCGAGTCCGCTGTACGAGTCGATCGATCGCCCCAGCATCCATAAGTTGATTGATGGGAATACCGTTGACAGTAGAATAGCGGGGCAAAGGAACCATCAAATCGCCATGAGAACCGATGACAGTGGCATTGACTTGAGCATTTGAAACGCCCAATTCCATTGCAATAAAAGTTTGAAAGCGGGCGGAGTCGAGAACTCCCCCCATCCCCATGACTCGGTGTTTGGGCAAATCTGCAGCTTCCCACGCTAAATAAGTCATGATATCTAGGGGATTTGTGACTGTGATTAAGATTGCTTCTGGAGAATGCTCGATCGCCTGTTTTGTGGCTTCGGTGACAATTCCAGCATTGATTTTAATTAAATCTTCCCGATTGATACCGGGTTTGCGGGGCACTCCGGCGGCAATTACTATGATATTTGAGTTTGCCGTATCTGTATAATCATTTGTACCGACAATTTGGCGATCGTGGTGTTCGACTCCCCTAGCTTCCATCAAATCCAAAGCAACGCCCTGCGGCCAACCCTCCACAATATCTAGCAATACTACATCTGCCAGATTTTTCTCGGCAATTCGCTGGGCTAACGTACTGCCGACTTTGCCTGCACCGATAATTGATACGCGGGTTGATGGAGAATTCATTTGATTTTAGATGTTAGATTTTAGATTTTAGATTTTAGATTTTAGCAATCAGCTTAATTGGGGAAAGGCGCGCGTCGCGCACCCTTCGCTACATTAAGAACAGTGAAGTTTAGTTTTGGTGAGTTACTTAAAATCTTCGAGTTGGTCTACCCGCAGCCAAATATTCGGGGTGGGTACTTTGCCAAATTTGACGAAGGCATAGTCGCCGCGAACATCCATCACTTCGCCCTTTGTTTCAAATATATAGGAGGAAAAGCGCTGGTCGCTGGCTTTGGCTTCTAGACTGTTTTCCAATTTTTCGCGTACAGCGCGAACTATACTGCCTTTCTTGATTGCCATAACTTGCTTTGTTTAGTTTAAAAAACTATACAAATTTTAATCTAGATTTGGCTTGAAAGTCACTCGGCGATTGAAATCGCTACTAAACAAACGAAGTCCGCCTACGCGGACTAAGGAATAAAGGGGTGCGATTCGTGGGGTAAATCTAAAATCTAAAATCTAAAGCCTAAAATCCATTGACTGCTTTTTATGTCTGACAAATGGGGCAAAAATGAGTCGATCGCCCTGCTAATTTTATACGTTCGATGGTTGCCGAGCAAGTGCGGCAGGGTTGACCGGCGCGATTGTACACCCAAGCGACGCCGCCGTAGTTGCCGTTGACACCTTGGACGTTGAGAAAATTGCTAAAAGTGGTGCCACCGGATGCGATCGCCTTCTGTAAAACTTGAATAATAGCTGTATGGATGCGCCCAATTTGCTCTGCGGTCAAATCCGCGCACAGAGTTGTGGGCATCACTCCCGACAAAAACAAAGTTTCGTCTGCGTAAATATTGCCCAAACCAGCTATCAGTGCCTGGTCTAGCAAAGCTGTTTTTATGGGTCGCGCCCGCCGTTGCAGCTTGCGGGCCAAATATTCTGTTGTAAATTCCTCTGAAAACGGTTCTGGCCCTAAAAGTTTCAAACCGATGACTGTGCCCGAAACCTCGGTTTCTGCGGGCACGTACCACATTTGCCCGAAGGTGCGCTGGTCTACAAACCGCAATTCTTGGTTTCCTTCAAAAAACAGCCGTACTCGCGCGTGTTTTTGCAGGGGTTCGGATCGGTTCACCCACAGCAGTTGTCCCGTCATCCGCAAGTGAACGCCCAACCAGCCTGCTTTTGAAGGCAAAAGGGAGGGGGAGAAAGAAGGCGTTCGGGAAGAGTTTGGAGTTTGGGCAAGAAATTCTCCCACTCTCCCCCTCTCCCCCTCTCCCTCTCTCCCCCTTTCCCTTTCTCCTTCTGGGAATTGAGATAGTTCTGCCAGTAGATATTTGCCGCGTCTGTACCAGCGGGCGATCGACTTTCCTTTGAGTTGTGTCAAAAAATCGGTCGCAGAGATTGAGCGGGCGATCGTGCTGTTTAACAACACGTCCCCGCCCAACATTTCTCGATCGAGGGTTGCTTGATTCAAACCCCGGCAAATAGTTTCAACTTCTGGCAGTTCTGGCACAATTAGCGTTGTTCTGTTCCTTGACCTTGAGGCGAACCTTGGACCGTGCCCGGCGTTTCAGAGCCCGCTTTGCTGTCCGCGGTAGTTTTCGGCTGCTGCGAGGGGCTACCCTGGCCGGTTTGCCGAGTTTTCTCGTCCAGCGTGGTTTGTTTGCCGCCGGAAGCTACTGGAGTCCCTGTTTTCGCTTTTGCTTTGGGTGCTGACACTTCCACTAATTCGCTTTGGGCGAAGTTGTTGGTGTTGACGCCTGCATAATTTACGCTGTTAAAGCGAACGATAACTGGGTATTTAATGCCGCTTTGGTCTACCGTAGCAACGGTGCCCACTTCTTGATACCAGTAGGATTCTTTGCGGAGAATCCGAACTGTAGAACCGCGTTGAACCATGAGCTTTGTTTCCTTTGCGATGAATAAACGGATAAAGCCATTTTTTTTACTCTAGTCGATCGCGCGGCGCATTTAAAGTCTGCAACGAAATTTTTACCTGTCGCGCCGTTTTTTGAGCTGCTGTTTGTAAAGAAAAGTAAATACTTTGCTAGGGCGATCGCTGGGGTTGCAAAATAAATAAACAGACATTATCCGTTAAATACAAGCTGTGCGATCGGATCTATAAAAAACTTTACAAATAGGAGAGCGGGCCGGAGCGCCTACATAGTGCATTAATAGGATTTAGGCAGAGCCGTGGCAATCCCCCAGCAGGCCGCGTTGCCCCAAGCGCTCTGGGAATTGCCACGGCTCTGCACGAGAAGGTTGCGTAAATCCTCATTCAGTCAAGTGATCCACCATCTAGTGTGTTAATGTTTGAATCCTGCATCTAATCATCTAGCGATTGATAGCACCAACTCGGACGGCGCAGGAGATTGAAGGTATCTAGGTATCGAACTCGATCGGGCGCTTCTACTGTAGCAATCGCTTCATGCAATAAGCCTTGAGGGTTATCTACGTCCCACAAAGGATGAACGATAATAACGCTTTTATCTCCCACTGCAAAACCCGGTAAAGCGCCGAACTGTTCCCCGGAACAACTAAACGAAGCACAAAATATATCGCGCAAAGCAGTTGCATTCAGCAGCCAATTTTCTAAGTCAGGAGTAGAAAAATCCCCATCGAGTCCGCATTGAAAATTGCTGCTAGCCAATGCCCTCAGCAAGGAAAGCCCCAAACGCCAATCCAGCAGACCGTGATAGTTCATATTGCGGTACTGCTGCAAGCAATCGTAACAAGAAGAGTCGCATTTTTGGCGGTGTTGTGGTGACATAATTGCCTCAGCAAAGCTATTTTGAGAATTCAGAATTTTGTCTGTAAGGATATCTTCCCAGTGATTAGCTAGCCAATAGGTGAAGCCAGAACCGTTAGCAAGGCGATCGCTAATTACAATTTCTCCTACTTTTTTATCCTCTAATTCAACCTGTCGCAAACCGCTGATGTCTAATTCTTCCGGATCGATGTCTAACTCCTGTGCCGCTACAGCACGAACCGTGAAAGCGGCTGAGTAGAAAGCAGCTTTGACAGCAGAACCGGGTGCAATAGGATCGAGGCACAATCCATCAGGTACAGTAACGGGCTTAATTCGCAGTACGCCAGTAGTTTTTGGGGCAATTATAGCGATCGCCTCTGACTCGCCCTGGGGTTTAAACCTCACCCCGTCAGGCTTATTCTGGAATCGCTCATCAATCCACTGATCGGGTAATAGTTTGTCACCGCGTCCAAATGTGGCAGTTCCTATTGCTCCCTTAAATAGCTGTCCTCTATTGTCATTGACGCGGAAAACGCGGCCGGACTTAGAGAAAGCTATCTGAGTATTCGTGTTATTTACTAAGTTAAAATCTTGAGGTTGGGCCTCGGCGACGCTGCCTGCACCTGTAATTAACGCATCGTATTCCTCTTTAGCGTCAGCTCCAGGATTGATGCTGGTACGGAAAGCTAAAGGGACAGCCCACTGAAAAACTCGAAATCCCTGTTCCTCAGTTGCCTCGCATTTCGGACAGATTGTATCTTCAAATATTGTATTAGAGGTTGCCGTATGTTGGCAGCGCTGACACCTCAACATCCATTTGCGATCGCTCAGAGGTTCGCCCGCAGGAACTAACCCGTGTTTACCGTCTGAAATTAACGGTGCTGTAAACCCGATCGCGGTATAAATTCGCTTGTCTTTAGTTTTTTCGGAACCTGGTGCAAATTCCGCGACTGCTAAATCTAAATCTCGATCGATAGTAGAAACTTTCTGTTTTCTAGACGGTTCGTGATGGTACAAATCGCGCACTCTTGAAGGCATCCCGTACATCGGCAAAATCCCGCCCTCAGCGAGGCGTTCTGCCAATCCATCACCAGTCAATTCTAAGTTATTGGCGCACTCATTAATTTTCTCAAACAACTGCTGACGTGCATAGTTTTCTAAGTTATCGCGATCGATACCTTCAACGCCGACTAGCAGAGAATTTATTACCTCAGTTACTTCACAAGAAGTTCCCAACCAGCGCCGAACTTGTTCGCGCCGTTCTGCCGTTTCCTTCCAATTTTGAACTGTGCCAAATTCACCGTGACTGTCCGGCTTTTTTTCCACATCCCAGCAGTTGACACCAGCAGCAATAAATGCTATTCTCAAACATTCTTTGGTGAGGAGGCGCTGGGCCATCTCAACCTGTGACATAGCAAGAAAAGGAACCGGCGGCGGATCGCCCGTAATTTTTTCAGGATGCCGGTAATAAAACTCATCGTGCGATCGACCCCGACAGAGAGTAAGTACAATAGCAAAAGCCTGACCCCGGCGCCCTCCGCGACCCGCACGCTGCTGGTAATTAAAGCGCATCGGCGGCATATTTGCCATCACAACAGCCATTAAACTGCCAATATCAATTCCCACTTCCATTGTGGTTGTGACGCTCAAGATATCGATGGTATCTACTACTGGGATAAAATCTCTGTCTTGTTCGCCAAAATTCACGATGATGTTGCGGAAATGCCGTTGCCTTTCGGCTTGATCGTCGGTTTGCCCGGTCAACTCTTCGCAGTGCAACCGCAACGGTTGACGCTTATTTACAGCTTGGGTGGCGAAATAATTGCGATCGTACAAATCCCCGCATTTTCTATTAGGTTTCGCTGGTAAATGTGCCAAACAATTAGTACAAACACCTCCGGCGCGGTGCAGGTGATGGCGCTGGCAAGACTCGCACTGCCACACGGGGTCATCGGACACAGCAACTCGTACAGATAAATGCCGGGGATTAAGTTTAAAGTGGTGGTGTTGACCGTATTCGCAAATAGCAGATTTCAATGCAGGCTTCAATTCCTGTTCTGAAATTCCGCAAGCTTTTGCACACTCTTTAATATAATTCCGCAAGTTGGAGCGCGCATCACCCCAGTCTTTCCAGTCATCCAGCGGATAATCTTGAGGTTTTCTTGGATATCTGTAAAATTCACCTAAAATTCGCAATACGCCATCGCAAATACTCTCAAATACTGAGCTTGAAACTCCGCATTGAATGGCTAGCTGTTCTAATTGATTTTGGAGTAAATTCAGGCGAATATAACCCAATCCAGATGCTTCAATCCCAAAGTATAGGCGACTGAAAAGAGTGTCACAAACCTCGGATTTAACTTTTTCTCGAAGTGTGCTGTCTCGCCTTGTTTCTGCTTCAGGAGGCAAGTCTAGTTTCCACCCGGCGGTTGCAAAGTCAAATATTTTTGTCCAATGATGGTACTTTCCATCATAGGAAAATTCTTGGTAAAGAACATCGTTACCTGCAGGGTTAACGCCTAAGTTTACTAATCGCTGGATCAGGAGTCCCGGATCTTGGGAATTCTCAATGCCTTCAAATAGTGCTCTGAGAGGAACTGTGCGGGTATTGCCTCTTTGCTGAATTTCGTTGAGTAGCTTCTGAGCATTATCTCGATCTTTCTGCAAAATTTTTACTGCTACAGGAGAAAGTTCTGGTTGCCAGGTCAAGTTAGCTGATTCAAGCTTTTCCTGTAACTCGCTGACAATATTGGGGTTGCGTTGAGCAAATAACTGGGCTTCAGGACGAGTAGGCTGACCATATTGTTGAATATCTTCTAATAAACGTAATTCGCCTACAGCCAACTGTCCGAGTTCATCAAAAAGTGCTTCTCGTACCAAGTCGTCGTAGTGCGATCGCTCAATGCCGTTGGATATTGAAGCGGCATCTTCGCGGCTGTCAGAAAACACAACTAATTTGCGGGATTCTGCATCTTCCGGTAACTGATAAAACAGTTCTTTGGAAAGTAATTGACTCACCTTAGAAAAACCTGTGCGGAACCAACGAACAGGCGATTTATTTTTTTTCTTAGGATGGCTGTAGTTAGCAGCACAGCAGGGACAAATGGAGGGTAATGCTCCAATAAATTCTTGCTTCTCTACAGAGAGCGATCGCAAGTGAAACAGATAGCCTTTCACCCACTGTTCGTCCGGGGAATCTGGATCTCCTAGAATAACACGACCGCTGCGGGTATCTAACGATGCTTTATCCCAGGAGGCTTTCTCGCCGCCTTCACCTTGTCTCGATGGCTGTTTCCAACCTTTGCAAACATCTTCATTAATATTTCTAAAAGGCCAAAACACGGCAAATTCAGAATACTTGCGGCGATCCAAAGCTATGGCTGTCTTGCGGTCGGGTATGCCTTCAATATCTGGTTCTGTCGGCAAAAGTTCCCATCCGTCTCCGTCATTATCCTGTCTTGTCAGCCTGTTTCCCCCAAGAAATACAGTTCTGCACTGTTCGCAATAAAGCAGTTCTAAAACTCGGTATTCGTCGTAAAGTATGGGAGGATTTTCGACAAATAGTTTGCCAACCAATCGATTTTTACTAATTTCATTTTCCTCGCACCCGTGATTCGGTTTAGTGCAAGCCCACAGCCCCTCAATATTCCTGAAAAACCAGTGCAGCCGGAAAGATGGCAAAGATTTTTTGTTCGATAAACCGCGAGTCGCTAGAAGTCCTGTTACTGCGAGTTCGAGGTTTTCATTGGGTAAGTCATTGCCGAAAATCTGTTTAGCAAAATTAGCGATCGCTACGGCGCGAATTTTGCCGTCAACTTTACAAGCATTGACCATTCTAGCACCAACTTGCGCGGTTTCAGATTCCACAATTTGACGGCAAGCACTGTATGCAGCCGTTGACTGCAACGTTTCTGCATTGTTGATTTCTGGTGCTGCTGCCAAAGCGATAAACGGTTCGCTCTCCAGAAACTCTTGACCTTCAATTGGTGGAATTTCTTCTAAATGACCCGGTATAATCTGTTGGGAATTCCATTGAGAACCAAAGAATTGATTCAGAAATTCTAAGCTTTTTGGATCGTCTGGTTCTAAAGATGCACTAGAAGCAAGAACCCGCAATTTTGGATGACCGGGATGCAGCCCCAAACGTTGCAGCAAAAGTCGCAGCAAATAAGCAACTTCTGTCCCAGAAGTACCGCGATATAAGTGCAATTCGTCAACAATTAAATGAAAAACGCTGCCATCTTTGTTTAACCATTCCTTTGTTTTCTCAAAAATATCTCGTTCGAGATCGCGCATCAGCATGATACTGAGCATAGAATAGTTGGTGATTAAGATATCTGGCGGGGCGTCTTTCATATCCCAGCGGCAGCGCATTTCTGCCCCATCTAAGCGCGGGAAAAAGAACCTCACATCTCGATCGCCAGTGCGATCGGCGTGTTCGCTAGCGCGCTCGGCTGATAACTGCATCTGCTGCATTGCTTCCAGAAGTTCTTCTATTTTTTTTCCATTAGGTTTACGATTTTCTTTGTATTCATGCCCCGGTACGGGAGTAACGCCGTTGTACCTGCCAAAATAGACTCGATTGCCTTTTCTATTATCTTGAAACCAATCTCGCGCTGCTTGAGAATCTAAAGCGCGGCGCAGCCTGGTAAGCTGGTCTTCAACTAAAGCATTCATGGGATATAAAATCAAGGCGCGAACTGCTGCATCCCGCTGTTCGTGACTTCTCTGAGGAACCCGATAAGATTTCTTAAAGCTGCGTTTTTTATTTACTAACGGATTGCATTGGTTCTGCCATTCTTCATTTTTCCACCAATCGTTAAGGTGTTCTGGTTCGGCTTTAGGCGGCTTCCAATTTCTTGATTCTTGCGCGAGGTAAGCAAACAAAGGTAACAGAAAAGATTCGGTTTTCCCCGAACCTGTACCGGCCGTTACTACAGCATTGTTGCCTGCTAATGCTTGCCGTAGCATTTCGATTTGGTGCTCGTAGAGTTCGTAATTGCCTACAAGTTCGCACTCGGCAAGTTGTTTAAAGTCTTGAAGGGCAGTTTCATCTAATCCCGGTACATTTGAAATATCTAAATCATTGATGGTTTTACCTGATTTTTGATAGCTTGGCATCGGTTCAATCCAGGGTTCTTGATGGAATGCACCGGGTTGGCGCAGCAGTCTTTCCCGTTCTCGTTCAATTTCGGGAAATTGAGTTCCGAAAGCGGTTTTTACATAAAGTAGAAAGTTGTCGCGAATTGTGTTAAATGCGTTAATTGGATTGTGCATAAGTTACCTCACTATGTTATATCTAAAGATTGCTGCAACAGTGTCTGCCCTAATTTAGCGGCGGTCATTTTTGCTATTTGAGGAGGAATAGCGGAGAATAAATTGAATCCCTGAATTTGCGGCAGAACACGCGGCATTTTTTCATATTTTGCTGCATAACCAGAACAAAGAGTTAAGGATCTTTCTAGAAGTCGTGGCAGCTTAACGCTGGCGGGTACTGCCATATGGAATGTGCGTTTGTCGTAGATAAGAACATTCCGCCGCAGTGCTTTTAGAATAGCGTACCTCCCCCAATCGAGGTCTATTTCCGCACACATTCCATCTTGCCACAGATAGTAAACTTTGGTGTTTCGGGATGGGTGAGTGTATTCACTAAGGCGAATGACGCCATCGGTTTGTTGTATGGATTGAAATTGTAAATAAATCGGGTCAAAGGTTTTGCTTTGCCAGTTTAGTTCTGGTTCTTTAGACCATTCGAGGGTAGCTAAGTAATCGTAAATACAGGCGGCAAAGTGCAGCAAAGACCAGGCTGAAGGCGTTTCGATAAAAGGTATTTTAAGCAAATTGCCGATCGCCCTCAATTCTCCTACATCCTCCGCTTGCACGGCGACTCGCTTCGGTATCAACCCTAATTCATTGGATTGTTCTGTGACTTCCAGGTTAATGTGATGTCCCACCGACTGACAAGCCTCTGATAATTGTGCGATCGTAGCAGGCGATCGTGCTCCTGCTAAAATTGCTTGAGGAAAGCCAGCACAAGGCAACCGCACCAATACAGGGGGAGCAGCATAAACCTTACTCTTGCTGCGATCGCCACTAAAATTAAAGTCACAGTGACCCAGGGAATTGAGGGCGCGAATTGTTTGAAGTCTTTTATTCTTAATTCCGGTATTTTCCTCCATCACACCCGTCTCAAGATTATACAAATAATCAAAGGTTTCCTTAAAGGATAGCCAAGCAACTTCCTTTTTTGCAGAAATAACGTAGAGCAGTTTTTCGCTAGTTTCAGACACGTTCTGCCTCCTTCTGAAACTGTTTCCACAATGGTTTCAAGTTGGATCGATCTGGCGGGGAAATTATCTTGCGATCGTGCCACAATATTTCTTTCCAAGCGCGCATCTTCTTGCGGTTTTTGCACTTTGACATCGACGGTTGTGACTCTGCCAAATTGGTGCCACAAAACATTGCTTGACCGCGATGGCGACCTTTGGAAATCGCCCAAACAGGCTCCCAATCTGTAGGTAGTGATTCCGCTGGGCAGATTGCTATTTGCCCTGGTTCTTTACCTACATAGAAAATCCGCTGCTTTCCTTGTATTGGTAAAAAAGTGTTGAAGTTAAAGTCTGGGAAATCAACGCCCCGTACCAATGCGCCAGCAACGCTTGCGCTCCCATTGTCCTCGGTCAGGAGATTCCCGAAGCGATCGAACTGTTGCGGGTTGCTTTGGGATGGCAAAGAATAGTTTTCTACCAATAACAGAGAACAGCGCCTGATAATATCATCTCCACTGCGTGCTTCAATTAGCAACTTTGTTTCTGCTGGAGTATCGGCTGGCAGTTCATAAATATCTGCTGCTTCCGTGGAATCTAATAGGCGATCGTTGCAATATACTTTTATTGATTCGCTGCCACCTTGCAGCACCAATTTTGGCGGTGCAAATTTAAAGAATTTATTACCTTTTTCCAGGCGGATTCCCCCAGCTAACTCTAGCCGTAAATTGGTCGGGAAAGCTAAGATTGGGTATTCTCGTTTAACAAGCTCGTCACTGTAAGCCCCCTTCGCTTTGAAGAAGTGCCACCCACTGGGCAAACCATTTATGATTTGCAAATTTTCAAAGTCTTGACAGCTAGAGTGTCCCCATCTTGTCAGCAATTCCAAACACTCTTGATGAGCTGCTAAATAAAATGGCTTTTGAATGGGCAACTGTCGCACTTCTACAAATCCGGGTAATGCCTGACTACCTCCATCAACGAATACTCGAATCCGCGATGCTGGCAGCCTAAAACACCATTTAGAGTCAGCCGAGCGCACTTGCAAACCTTTCAACCAATCAAATTCAGAGGCAACCAGCGGTTTTCCATCTGACTCAGATATCAGAGGTGAAGACCAACTCCCACTATCTTCGTAACAAGAAAAGGATTGAGAATTGTCTTCTAAAAATAACAGCAAACCATCTTCAGGAAATTCTTGTTTAGTATTGCAACGCAGGCTTAGGGTAGCGCGTTTGGCAGTTGAATCGTGCTTGCAGCACAATCTCAACAGTCCGTAAATCTGCGTTTTACCTGAGTCTTCAGCAGTTCCATCCCAATCGCGCAATTCATCAATAATCCATTCGAGCAATGCTTGGCGAAGTTCTTTGCTGTCGCTGGTTTCTTCTAATAAGTCTAGCGTCCGTTTTCGGAGTTGTTTGCACCCGTGTTTTGCTAACAAAAGTGCGATCGCTTCCTCAGCAGGATGTGAAGTAGAATCTAAGTCAGCAGCGGCAAAAATAGCCGGGAGTGCGCGCCGTTCTTCCTCAGTCAGAAGAGTTTGTGCAAGCGGCAGTCCAATGTGATTTCTCTTGCCAATGCTGGTGCTGTTGAAGATACCCAATTCGCCAGATTTATCTTGATTAGACCATTTTTCTAAATCTTCCCAGAGTTCAGACATCCGGTTAAATGAAGGATACTGCCCTGTGGTAGGTTCTTCGCCTAGTAATGTTCGCAAGCGCGGATAGTAAGAATGGGCGGCAAAAGTTCCTTCAATACCGGCTGCTAAGACAAAGAGCGCTAAATAAGCGATATAAGGCGGATAGTCTAATTGTCGCTGCTGCCAATTATCCCGGCTTTGTAAGGCTTTCACGCACAAACCCTGCCTTGTCACCCCAAAATGCCCCGTTTTGATAGCTGCAATAAAATCTGAGAAATCAACACCCCTTTCTTGACCAATATCCGTTATTAGTTTCTCTGTGACATACAGGTGAACGGTACTGCCCGCCATTTCCGGTTTAAAGAAATGAGATGCGATTGAATTATTCCAGGTTAAATAATCCATTCTTATGTTTTATATAATTTGACGGAAATTGGTAATTTTAAGTATTATAACTCTAGTTGCTAAGCAGGTGAGTATAGAGAAACTTAATTATGTCGAAATCGCCAGCCGATATCGATTATAATATTTGGCAAGGGCGTCCGTATAGCGAACAATAATAGGGTTTATATCCGTGAAGTTACTTAGTTAAATATGATGTCGTGCGAAAATTTAATAAATTAATGACAGATAAGATCGATCGACCATTAGCAACAGTAATACTCGCGATCAGTGCTGACGGTAAAATTGCCGATGCAGTGCGCTCGCCCGCGAGATTCGGTTCTGCCAACGACAAAGCCCACCTCGAACAGCAAGTAGCAGCAAGCGACGCGGTTTTGTTCGGCAACGGCACTTTACAGGCCTATGGGACGACGATGAGAGTGATTTCGCCGGAATTGCTCAAACAGAGGGAACTGCAAGGGAAGCCCCCACAACCGGTGCAAATTGTGTGTTCGCGATCGTCCCAATTTGACCCAAATTTGCGATTTTTCCAGCAACCTGTGCCTCGCTGGCTGCTGACGGGGCAAGACGGTAGGGAAACGCCATTGCCGTCTCCGTTCGATCGCACATCTGGCACCATTCTCAAGAACGGGCAAGATGCCCGTTCCACAAGAGATGAATTTTCTAGTGGAACAGGCATCTTGCCTGTTGATCAAAGGCTTATTGACAATGGTGCCATTCTCAAGAACGGGCAAGATGCCCGTTCCACAAGAGATGCCCGTTCCACAAGAGATGAACTTTCTTGTGGAACAGGCATCTTGCCTGTTCAGAAAAAGCTTATTGAGAATGGTGCAACATCTCTCAAGAACGGGCAAGATGCCCGTTCCACAAGAGATGCCCGTTCCACAAGAGATGAATTTTCTAGTGGAACAGGCATCTTGCCTGTTCAGAAAAGGCTTATTGAGAATGGTGCAACATCTCTCAAGAACGGGCAAGATGCCCGTTCCACAAGAGATGCCCGTTCCACAAGAGATGAATTTTCTAGTGGAACAGGCATCTTGCCTGTTCAGAAAAAGCTTATTGAGAATGGTGCAACATCTCAATTCGATCGAATTATCTATGCGAAAACCGCAGGTGGAGAGATTGATTGGATTGATGCGTTTCAACAGCTAGAAAGCTTCGGTATCAAACGCTTGGCGATTCTGGGCGGGGGAAAACTGGTAGCGTCTGTGCTGGCTGCAGGCTTGGTAGACGAACTTTGGCTGACGGTGTGCCCGTTAATTTTGGGTGGGGCGGATGCACCGACACCTGTGGAGGGAGAGGGTTTTTTGGCAGATTTAGCTCCGAAATTGGAGCTTTTGGCGGTTAAACAGGTGGGACAAGAGGTATTTTTGCATTATCGGGTCGATCGAACTAACTAAAGCTCAAACGTACTCCGAGACTAGGGTTTGACGATTAAGCCCTCCGATCCCCCCTAGCCAAGGGCGGGCACTCTTGGCACCGCCCCTACGAAGGGGGGAACCGGAAGCACTCAAAGTCCCCCTTCTTAAGGGGGATTTAGGGGGATCGGGTCTCGGACAAAAGCGAGATTTGTCAGGTTTCAACATTCAGTTGACACCAGTTGCCATTGAGCTTTCCCAGCGATCGAATAATTGTATTAACTTAAATGAAGTTCGATCGCTCTACGCTCAAATCTCCCTATGCTGAAACAGCCAAAACCTCAATATTCTGTAGCCTGGATTAGCAAAATAGGCGAAATCCCGCAAGCGTCGTGGGATGCCCTGGCGATGCCACTAAAAACTCCATTTCTGGAATGGGATTGGCTTAACAATCTCGAAGTCTCCGGCAGTGCAACAGGTAAAACCGGTTGGCTGCCGCATCACTTGACTGTGTGGCGAGACAAACAGTTGATTGCTTGCGCGCCACTTTATGTCAAAAGCCACAGCTACGGCGAATTTGTGTTCGACAATCAGTGGGCCGATTTAGCTCAACGTTTGGGCGTTAAATATTATCCGAAATTGATGGGAATGACGCCGTTTACTCCGGCTGAAGGCTATCGGTTTTTGATTGCCGAGGGGGAAGATGAAGACGAGTTAACCGGAGTAATGGTAAGCGCGATCGACCATTTTTGCGATCGCCACAATATCTCCGGCTGCAATTTCCTTTATGTCGATCCCGAATGGCGCGAAAGAATGGAACGCCACGGTTTCAGCAGTTGGCTGCACCACAGCTATATTTGGCAAAATCAAGGCTATCAAAATTTTGACAATTATTTAGGCGCATTTAATGCCAACCAGCGCCGCAATATCAAGCGCGAACGCAAAGCAGTTGACCAAGCTGGTTTGTTGGTAAAAACGCTGACGGGCGATGAAATTCCCCAAGCCATGTTTGGTCAAATGTATGCTTTTTATGAGAATACTTGCGACAAATTTGGTTGGTGGGGAAGCAAGTATCTGACTAAGCGATTTTTTGAACAGTTGCACCACAATTATCGCGATCGAGTTTTATTTGTAGCCGCCTACGACAAGGAAGATGACAGACAGCCGATGGGTATGTCTTTTTGTTTGTATAAGGGCGATCGACTGTACGGGCGTTATTGGGGCAGTTTGCAGGAAATAGACTGCTTGCACTTCGATGCTTGTTACTATACGCCGATCGAATGGGCGATCGATCGGGGCATTCAAAGCTTCGATCCCGGTGCCGGCGGGCGGCACAAAAAACGGCGCGGCTTTCCAGCTACGCCAAATTATAGTTTGCACCGATTTTATAACAACCGTCTTGCCCAAATTCTCAAGTCTTATATCGGTCAAATCAACGAAAGAGAACAGGAAGAAATTGATGCAATCAACGAGGATTTACCTTTTACTAAATTACCTCCGTTGTTACTCGGCGAGTGACGGTTGACTGGGAATTGGGAATTGTAAATTAGTAACAGCCCATCGGTGTCAACCTAATACTAAAACCCTGTGTCTATCTCGTTTGTATCGAAGTTTCGAGTCCCCTAAATCCCCCTTAAGAAGGGGAGTCGGGGTTGAATTTGAATGCTCTTTCCCCTTTATTAAGGGGAGTTAGAGGGGGCGTAACAATAGTCTTGTCACCCCTTATTAAGAGGGGTTAGGGGGACTCGAAACTCAACTATAAACGATATTTATTATGGATTTTAGTCTTAAGTTGACACGAATGGTAACAGTCAACAGTCAACAGTCAACAGTCAACAGTCAACAGTCAACAGTCAACAGTCAACAGTCAACAGTCAACAGTCAACAGTCAACAGTCA
>NZ_JAUBTT010000212.1:0-4276 GCF_036705125.1 Microcoleus sp. B7-D4 | reverse complement strand
TCAATTAGATTTTTATTTGTGTAGGTATAGCTAGTAACAACATCATCGCTGTCGCCAACAGCACCTACTACGTTTGTCACTTTTCTTCTGTTACCAGTAAGCGGGTCAATTTCGTAGTAGTCGCAGCTAGATCGAACTAGTGGTAAAATGCTAAAATGCTTTGATGTTTTTATTCAGAGGTTTGAAGGCAGATTTTCTGACTAAATAAATGTTAGCACTTGTTGAGAGAAATTGATTGGGCAATCGCCGGTGATAATATTTCTGTAAGTACGATCGCCCTCGATTGTATCTCTTTAAAAAAGATAGCTAGACTGGCGTTGCTGATTCACGGTATGAATCAACTTTTGTCGGAAGTTACAAAACTCACCCTCCGAGGGCTTATAGCAATTGCAAAATCTTGAATTCATACCTGTATTCAGCAACGCCGCTAGACTGTATTTCGACTGCCAATCTTTAATCCATCTGAGTTTCAATCGGGGTGGTCGCCACGCCAATAATCTGGCGATCGTTCTTCTATCGAGCAGATTGCGTCCCAATCTAACATACGAATGCTAGGATTGAACCGACTGAAAGTATATTCAATGTCTTCAGGAGAAATACCCTCCATCAATTCTGGTATAAAATCAAAAGACTTTGTACCGTAACAAAAATCTCGGACAAACTCAAAAAAGCTTCTACTTATAAAAACTCGCTCGCCACACTCCGGTGTTTCCCAATCTGCCCAGTAAATATCATAACTTTTATCCGACTCGCTGTAAGTTGTTAAATCCCAAAAAATTAAGCTGCCTCCTGCCCCATATTCTCCAAACATGAAAGCAGAACTTAGCAGGTTTATATATTCTAGATTGCGGTTAAGATCGGGAGATGGATATCTTCTTATTTGGTCTATCATTCCTCCTATCATATCCTGAGCTTCCAGCAGATAATTGCTGGGACAGAAAATAACCACCAAGTCCCAAAGGGAACCCGTACCAAAGATTTGACAAAAATCTTTATAGTCAGCAGGTAAAGTAATATTATTTTGGATTTCAAAAGCAGTTAGTTCATCTTCGCTTAAAATTTCTACACCAAGGTCATCCTCTATGACTTCTAGGTTTGCTAGCAATTGTCGCCATTGATTAATCATAGCTTATGAGGGTTTTTGTTGTTTAATAAAAAACTAAGGAAAAAAAGGACGATAAATGGGCGTCTAAGGATTGGGCAAATTAACAGGAGGGGTGCTTGTAAATGTATGACCGCTAAAAGGACTTTGATACACAGAGGTCATTGGGGAATTCCAAGCAATCGCAGTTTGACGCTTATCAAGATAAAATGGTTTAATATTTAAATGCAGGGGTTTGAAAACAAATTTTAGGGTTAAATAAATGTTAATTTTTGTTGAAAAAAATGATTTTAAGCATTTTTTTGAGAGGGATATGCGGCGATAGCGTTTTCACTCGATATTACTTTCCCTCACTCAATCTTAATAGGCGGTGGAACTCCCCAAAGTTTGACAGTAGTGTCTTTACTTCCACTAGCAAGTGTTTGTCCGTCGGGACTAAAAGCAACAGAGTAAACAATACGGTGATGATAGATCGAATTGTTGGTAGAAGCATGAAAAGAAGCGAGCGCTTTTCCTGCGTTCACTTCCCACATACCAATAACGCGAGAACCGGAATATCCACCCCCACCAGCAAGGATTTGCCCGTCGGGACTAATTACCAGCGAGACTACTTCCGCATCTGTAGGAATTGTGTAAATTACTTCTTGTGTCAGTAAATTCCACAATTTTATAGTTCTGTCTCCTTCGTGACTGCTGAAAAGCATTTGTCCGTTTGGATGGAAGCAAACAGCAAAAACAAAACCGGATTCAAAATCCCAAGTACGAATTTCTTCACCTGTATTTAAGTCCCATAATTTGATAGTGCGATCAGCACTACCACTTGCTAAAATCTTGCCATCTGGACTAATCGCTAAAGATAAAACAGAGGAATCATGACTGGTAAAAGTGCGAATTTGTTGCCCTGTTATTACATTCCATAATTTGATAGTGCGATCGGCACTGCCGCTGGCTAAAATTTGTCCGTTGGAACTAATTGCTACAGAAAGTACGGAACTACTATGACCAGAAAGTGTGTAGATTTCTTGAGACGTGTCGAGGTTCCATAGCTTAATAGTAGCATCAGCACTGCCACTAGCTAGAACTTGCCCATCTGAACTGATTGCTACTGAGATAACAGCATCGGTATGTCCTGTAAGGTTGCGAATTTCCTGACGGTTACTCAAGTCCCAAAGCTTGATGGTAGTGTCGGCACACCCGCTAGCTAAAATTTGTCCATCTGGACTAAAAACAACAGAATAAACAGAAGTGGAATGGCTTTTGAATGTTCTCAGATACCTAAAGAAGGCATAAAAATTCCCCCCCCGCAAAGCCTCTTCCATCTCCTGATACTCTATCTCAGACCTTGCGGGAGGTAAGTCAGTTCGTGGACTGGTAGATTCAGGAGGAAGATGCAAATGCTCGAAGTTTTCATGACTGAAGTGTTTAGTTTGAGGATAACTAGCTGCTAAGTTACCCACAAATTGCTCAAAATTTTGCCAAGCTTGTTGCTCTTGGCTATTAAAATCTTCTGTATTTTCCGTAAGGTTAGTAGTTTGAGAGTGTTGAATAGATTGTATCAGCTTGTTCCAAACTTGCAGCAATTTTTGCTGAATCTGTTGAAATTCAGCGCTGAACTTTTGTGGTTTGAAAAACGCGTTAACTGTTAACTGTTCCCAAGCAGACTGGAGAAAATTTTGGCTAACTTGTCCGCGTTCTCTTTCTACTTGGATTGGGGGGCTTACCTGTGTTAAAGAGCGATCGCTAGCTTCAGAATTGGATTTTTTTTGTCTATATTGAGTGAAAGTGTAGTGAAGTTCCTGTGGATACGGGTGCATCCATTCTGGTAAAACTTCGTAAGCTTTTGTTCCTAAACAGAAATCGCACACGAATTCAAAAAAGTTTCGCCCTACTTGGTACAAATTACCTTCAAAGCTATCTAAACGCACTAAGTAAATATCACAGCTATTATCCAAGTTACTATAACTTTCCAAATTCCAAAAAAGTATTTCTGCACAGGAATTATCCCCAAACACGAAAGCATAACTGAGCAATTTATTAAGGGACTCTAAATCTAAAGAGTTATCTGGATTATTATATACATAATTATCAATCTCAATCTTCAGAACGTTTATTCCAAGCTGTAACTCTTTACTGGGACACCAAAGTTGCATATAATCCCCAAACATCCCACCTCCAAATACTTGGCAAAAATCTTTATAGTCAGCAGGTAAAACAACGTTATTCTGAAGTTCAAAGTTTATAATTTGTTGTTCATCCCAAACTTCTCCACAATAAGGGTCTTCAATAAATTCTAAATAGTTCAGTAAGGCTTGCCACTTTTGTTTCATCATAAAGGATTAGGGAAAAAACTTGGTCCATATATGGTACCGTCAGTGAAAACTCCTAAGGCAACATAACTACTCGGTCTGAGAGGATATTCTATTGTTCTTCCTAGGTACACAAGATTTATAGTTAGAATCAAATTTACACGAGGACAATTAGGATCGTTATTTTTCTTAACTATCTCTCTACCTAGATTGCTTTCAAAGGCGCGCCATGTGCCACTTCTTCCTTGGTTAATTGAACTATTTTGGGGAAAAAAGTTATTAATATCTCTGTTGCTGCCTCCCAATTCCTTATTAGCAACAATATGACCTCTATCATCACCTATAGGTTGAATACTCTTGATTTTATTTTTGTTTGGTAGCGTTCCTCCTGGAGCTTCGTCATCAGTAGGACTGATTCTAGCTATGGTCAAATCAGAGAGTATAAAATTGCTTGCGTCATTAGAGATAGACTCTATGGTATTTGTGAACTCTGGCGAATTATTATCGCCATCAAAGTAATTAATAAGACGCAGTTGGCTGTCCACTTTTCCACGTTTCGTTAGTCCAAAAGGATCGATAGCCTCTATTGGGTTATTGGTAACATAGGCATACAGATTTGTGTCTTTGCTTGCAAACCCAACAGAATCCTCCCCAATAAACCGTCCTATCTCCGAATTATAATACCGCGCCCGATAATAATACAACCCAGTCTCAGAATCCAACTCCCGCCCCGTAAACCCATACCGACTTCCAGCAGCAGAATTCGACTGACTAACCACCCCACCAAACGCATCATACCTCACATGATTCGCCACACTCCCACTATTATCCACAAAATCCTTAACCGTCCCCAACTGGTCAGTCAAAG
>NZ_JAUBTT010000063.1:19799-52410 GCF_036705125.1 Microcoleus sp. B7-D4 | reverse complement strand
CTCACTATTGTCTCGGATGATTCACTTTTACCCCCTCACTCCGTGTATGTGCCAGTTGGGGGTGCGGAATGTGGGATCCAAGTGAACACAGGCTGGCAAGTTGTGATAGTTTTGAGTAATATCAATTCCGGTGGCACTCCTCATGATTGTTGACAGTTGACAGTTGACAGTTGACAGTTGACAGTTGACTCGCAGTCGTAAAACTGAATGCTTGAGTGTTAACTGTTGACTCGATTTTATTATTCCGATGCAACCGGAAACGATATAAGATAGCGATTGGTAGATGTCCATTTTTGGGTCGGTCTCAAAATAACTCAATTGATATTAATTAGATAAAACAAATGCAAGCATTACTTTTATTCATAGGATTTGGAGGCGGGGCATTAGTCTGCTGGCTAATTTTGAATAAGCGAAATTCACGCAATTTGGTGCGGATGCAGGGTTCGCAGGAGGCTATATCGAATTTGGCTGCTCAGTTGGATGCCAGAACTTCGGAATTGCGACAAAAGGTGCAGAATGAAAATCAGCTAAATTCTGAAGTGTCTCAGTTGCAAAGTCGGTTGGAAACTGTGACGGGCGAGCAAGAATTGTTAAAAAATCAAGTGTCGGAAATGGAAGAATTTTTGACAGGAATTGCCCAGGATCGATCGCAGATTGATTCTCTGATTGCTGATTTGCAGTTTCAGCTAGAAAATGCTCAACAAGCTGAGTCGCAGTTAGGAGAAGTGGCCGAACTTAAAGATCAGTTAGAAGTTGCGGATCAGGAGCGATCGCAACTTAACGCTCAATTGCTGGAAATGCAAGCAGAGTTAGAGGCGGTTGATGCAGAACGTTCTCAATTTCACGCTCTGCTGTCGGAATTTGAGAGTCAGTTGGAAACGGCTACTCAAAGCAGATTGCAGGTACAGTACCAGTTGTCGGAAATTCAAATTAAGTTCGATCGCTCCATTGAAGAGCGGCAGCAACTTCAGTCTCAACTGTCGGGTTTGCAAGCTCAACTGCAATTAGTCGAAGCAGAGCGATCGCAATTTACTTCGGAATTGTCAGATATACAAGCTCAATTGGAGAGTGCAGAGCAAGAACGCAAAAGACTCAACTCTCAATTGCAAACCGCTCGCCAACAAGCAAAGCAACCTCCATTGGAATTATTAGAACTGCAAAGACAGTTAGAAGCAGCTAATCTGGAGAAGATGCAGTTAAACTCTCAACTTCATGAAGTACAACTTCAATCCGAAATGGTTGTTGTAGAGCGAGAGAGACTGCTGTCTGAGTTGTCAGAATTGGAGTCTCAGATACAGCGCAAGGAGGGAGATAGCTCGCAACTCCAGTCTCAGTTATCAGAACTGCAAGCTGAATTAGAAACTGCTAACACAGAACGATCGCACCTTTATTCTCAACTGTCCCAATTGCAAAGTCAAATCGAGAGAGCCAACCAGATCCCAACTCAACTTCAATCTCAAATCTCGGAGTTAGAACACCAGTTAGAAACTGTGCGTCAAACTCGCTCTGAATTAGAAGTTCAGCTAGAAACTGCTAACACAGAACGCTCGCAACTTTATTCTCAACTCTCCCAATTGCAAAGTCAAACCGAGACAGCCAACCAGAATCAAACTCAACTTCAATCTCAAATCTCCGAGTTAGAACACCAGTTAGAAACTGTGCGTCAAAATCGCTCTGAATTGGAATCTCAACTCACTTCTCAAATCTCGGAATCCCAAAGTCAAACCGAGACAGCCCACCAGAATCAAACTCAACTTCAATCTCAAATCTCCGAGTTAGAACACCAGTTAGAAAGTGTGCGTCAAAGTCGCTCTGAATTGGAATCTCAACTCACTTCTCAACTCTCGGAATCCCAAAGTCAAATCGAGACGGTTAATCAGAATCAAACTCAACTTCAATCTCAAGTATCGGACTTAGAAAATCAGCTAAATAGCCTGCGTCAAACTCGCTCTGAATTAGAAGTTCAGCTAGAAACTGCTAACACCGAACGATCGCAACTTTCTTCTCAACTCTCGGAAATTCAAAGTCAAGCCGAGACAGCCAATCAGAATCAAAATCAACTTCAATCTCAAATCTCGGAGTTAGAACACCAGTTAGAAAGTGTGCATCAAACTCGCTCTGAATTGGAATCTCAGCTAACTTCTCAAATATCGGAATTCCAAAGTCAAATCGAGACAGCCAATCAGAATCAAAATCAACTTCAATCTCACATCTCCGAGTTAGAACATGAGTTAGAGAGTGTGCGTCAAAGTCGCTCTGAATTGGAATCTCAGCTAACTTCTCAAATATCGGAATTCCAAAGTCAAATCGAGACAGCCAATCAGAATCAAACTCAACTTCAATCTCAAATCTCGGAGTTAGAACACCAGTTAGAAAGTGTGCGTCAAAGTCGCACTGAATTGGAATCTCAGCTAACTTCTCAAATTTCCCAATTGCAAAGTCAAATCGAGACAGCAAATCAGAATCAAGATCAACTTCAATCTCAAATCTTTGAGTTAGAAAATCAGTTAGAAAGTGTGCGTCAAAGTCGCTCTGAATTGGCATCTGGGCTAGAAACTGCTAACAGAGAACGATCGCACCTTTATTCTCAACTCTCGGAAACTCAAAGTCAAATCGAGACAGCAAACCAGAATCAAGCTCAACTTCTATCTCAAGTATGCGAGTTAGAACATCAGCTAGAGACAGTTTATCAAGAACGCTTACAGCTAACATCGCAACTTTCCGAAGCGGGCGATCGACAATCTGAGCATTTTGAGTCGAAGTCAGGGAAAATTAAAGCATCTACTTCAGATACCAAAGTTGGGAAGAGTCAAGGATTTGTTGTTTCTCAGCAGGGTCAAGGCGATTATACTACTATTAGCGAAGCGCTGAAAAATGCAGCACCGGGCACGCGCATTGACGTGCATCCAGGCGTTTACCGTGAAAGTCTAATTATCGACAAATCGGTAGAAATTATCGGCAGCGGAGAGGTCGATCGCATTGTGGTTGAAAGTATCAACTCAAACTGCATTAAAATGGCAACTGACAGTGCTTTAGTGCGCGGTTTAACGCTGAGCGCAACTGGGAAATATTACACTGTAGATATTCGTAAAGGCGAGTTAATCATAGAAGACAGCGATATCACTTCTGCGGACTATTCTGTGGTGGGAATTTGCGGCCCTGATGCAAATTCTATCCTCCGCCGCAGTCAAATTCATGATGGGGTATGGAACGGAATTTTTATATCCGATAATGGGAAAGCAACGGTGGAAGATTGCAGTATTTTTGACAACGGCAGTTTGGGAATAGGTGTCGGATTGGGAGGAAAATTGATCGTGCGCCGGTGTCGGATTAATGGTAATGAAGGTGAGGCGATCGCCGTTTACACAGATGGCATTGCTACCGTGGAAGATTGCGATTTAACGGGCAATGCTGGGGGTGCTTGGCGCATTGCAGATAACGGATACCTGCGCGACAAAGGCAATCAAGAATAGAAGAAGGAAGAAGGCAGAAGGCAGAAGGCAGAAGGCAGAGGGAAGAGGGAAGGAGGAAGAAGGCAGAAGGCAGAAGGCAGAAGGCAGAAGGAAGAGGGAAGGAGGAAGAAGGAAGAGGAAAGAGAATTCCCAATTAGCGATTCCCAATCCCCGATTGCCAATACCCAATTACCAATTACCAATTCTCAATGCCTAACAATCGAGCTGGATTGTGTTTCATCATTAAATCAATTTCCTGCGGAGAAATGCCTTCACCTATCAATTTTTTCACAAATAATTTGTAGCCTTCTGCAGGTAAAGGATCGGGTTTCCTTCCTAAATCCGTGCTCATCACAAAATGCTCTGCTCCTATTAGTTTAATCGCTGCTGCCATTTTACTAATAGGAACTTGATGCCAGTTTTTGTGTCCGTCATCAGCGGCATTTTCTCCCATCAAATCGTTCACAAATGCTAGTTCTAGAAAAGCTCCGGCTGCGGCGACTGTTTGCATATTTTCTAGGGATAAACCGGGTACATCCGCCATTGCGTGGGTAATCAGGATGTTCTTAATCTTGAGCAGGTTGGCTTCACCGACAACCGCCATCACTTCTTCTGAGGAAATATGACCGGTTTCCAATACCAAATTCTCTTTTGCCACAATCTTCAACACCGCTGCTGTTTCCGGTAAAACCTTGCCATTTTCCGCAACTTTAATCCCCCTTCCCGACTTGTGAAAAACCTGCAAGTGATGCTCAGCATCAACCGTTGGTAGCCACACTACTTTACCGTATTTGCCACCTATGCGGTGCATTGCGTTAACAGCGTCGGGATTAATGCCGCCTACCGAATGATTAAGAACAACTCCTCCGAAAACTTGGATTTCTGGTACTATTTTATTAACCAAAACTGCCCGCGCTGCTGTGCTGGCATAATGATTTTTCAATACAACAGCTTTCATCTTCGCCCTAGCAGCTAATTTCGCTACCTCAAAATCATCCAACCTGCGGGGAATCACATCAGGAGAAGAATGAATGTGAAAGTCGATCGCACCTTCAATCGTACTCTGTGGCAAATTGATTATCGGCGAATCTCCGACAGCATAAACTGGCAGACAAAACCAATAGCAAACCATCCAAACTAACGTAAAAAAAACAGCTTGCATTCCTCCCCTCTTCCCTTCTCCCCTCTGCGTTCTCTGCGCCCTCTGCGGTTCATCCCCTCTTAATCCTCTCCAATAAAAGATTGAATCGCATTTGCCAAAGCTTCTGCATTCTCTTCGTGCATACCCAAAGAACCAGGAATAACTCGCGATTCAACACCCGGTAATTCCGTTAATGCTGCCATTTCAGCCTTTGATTTTGGCGGCGCATTCTCAGCAATTACAACCATCATCGGCACTGCTAACTGTTGAAATTTATCTGTAAATTCCGATCGCACTTTTGCCGTATCTAAACCACCAGTCACAAAGGCCGCGGAACCGTATCGAGCACCGGGTTTTTGCGTCACTTGCCATTTGCTTTGGATGAAATCCGGCGTGACTTTAGCTGCATCAACATAGACGTGGCGGCGGTACATCAAACTGAGGAATGACGGCGCAGTGTTGAGTTTGTATAGGAATTGTCCCAGTAAGGGCGATCGTACTAATTCTCTCACCATTCCGTGCCACCCGCTTTGCTGTTTGCTCATCGTCGGCAAAGGCCCGCGCCAAGTCGGCGCAGCTAAGACAATCTTTGACCAAACATTGGGCTGTGATTGGGCTAATTGCATCACATAACCCGCCGCGTGACCGGCTGCAACTACAGCCACAGGACTCTTAAAAATTGACTCAACAAAATCCTTGAGAAATTGATGGTATAATTGCGGTTGATAGTCGGTTCGCGGCCGATCAGATTCGCCAAAACCCGGCCAATCTAAGCTCACAACTTGAAATTTAGGAGCTAACAATTCTGCTAAAGGACGCATTTCTTCTCGCGTCGAAACCGTACTGAAAGCCGGCAGCAGCAATACAGGATTTCCCTGTCCTCTGGTTTCGTAAATAACTTTGATTTGCGTTTCTTGCCAATTCCAGAGATATTGTTGAACTGCGGCGGGATAGTTGCCAGAACCTGATTTTGTTAAATTTGTAGTTTGAGTCATGGCTGTTTATTCTTTTAATTTGCTTCGGCTTGCTTGCTCACTTCGCAAGCAAGGGCTTTGTTTCTCATCATTTGAAAGATGTTGTAAAATCCGTTAGCGCGGGAGGGTGTCAGACTCACATTCAATCCCGTGTCTTGAATAAAATCTGGGGTAATGGTGACAATTTCAGCAGGCGTTAAGCCGCTCAAACCTTCCACCAGCAAGCCAACTAATCCTTTGACTAACTGAGCGTCTGAATCGCCTTGAAACAATACTTTTCCTTCTGCCAAATTTGCAGTAACATAAACTTGCGACGCGCAGCCAGAAACCTTGTTTTCCGGCAGTTTGTCGCTTTCGGGAAATGCTGGGAGTCTCTTGGCATACCACAGCAGTTGTTCGTAGCGCTGTTTGGGATCGGAATGTCGCTGAAAGCGCTGAACGATTTTAGCTAGGGCTGCGGGTAGCGCGGTGTTTGCGGACATGATTCACTCGTCGCGGTTTACTTCGTTAATATTATACATTTAATTTTGCCGGCGGGTGCGATCGCCTGCTCATCTCCTCCCACTGAAGCCGTCTTCAGGTGAATGGGTTATTGTTATTGTAGTTAACGAGTTCGAGCATTCAAAACAGAGGAAATATGGTATTTAGTGCTGTTAATCAAGATTGTGGTGTAATGTAGTGACTCTGCAAAAACTCTGGCTACAACATCGCATTTTTCCGGCAGTTGTCTTTTTAGGATTGGGTTTGCTATTAACCATCGCCCTTTCGCTTTCTTTTGGTGCGGTGCCGATGAGTTCAGATCAATTGTGGCAAGCATTTCTGCACCGAGGTGATGCTGTCAATCAAACTATTTTGTGGGAATTGCGTTTGCCCAGAGTTGCGGCGGCGCTGACGGTTGGTGCGGCTTTAGGAATGTCGGGGGCTTTGCTGCAAGGTTTGCTCCGCAACGGTTTAGCCGATCCTTTTGTATTAGGAATTTCGGCTGGTGCAGGGTTGGTTGCGATTACCATGCTGACTTTGGGAATATTTCAAACTTGGGTGCCTTTGGCGGCTTGGATAGGTGCTATTTTAACTTCGATCGATTTTATCACCCAATCAAAGCAGTTGGGCTGGAGATTTGCTGGATAAGTTTAACGTGAAAAATGTCGCAGCCCAATTGCAAGGAGATAGCCCCGTGCGAGGCTACGTAACGCTTTCAGCGGAAAAGGTTTTAGAGGCTAATCCCGAAGTAATCATTATATAGCAATCCTAAATGATTCCGATAAATTTGTAGGGGTAGTGCCCCCGTGCCTACCCCCTATCTATCGGGCAACCACGGGGGGATTGCCCCTACAATAATTATGAGAATGATTTAGGATTGCTATAGTCGATCGGGGAGAAGGAATTTTAGACCAATTTAAATCGGATTCATTTTGGAATCAACTAACAGCCACCAAAAATAATCGAGTTTACGTTTTTGACTACTACGGATTGGTCAACCCCGGCAGTATCGAAAAAATTGAGCAAGCAACTGCTCAACTTAAACAAGTTTTAGCTAAAAAGTAGAGATCCGATTTTGAGAGATAAAAAATCTCTATAAATGATGGAACAGAACAAATTGACTATAATTTCTCTAAAAGTGAGAAAGCTAAAGGCACTCAAAAGCGCGCACCCTTGTCAGTAACAGGCTTTTCGGCCTGTTCCACAAAAGATAAATTTTCTTGTGGAACAGGCCGAAAAGCCTGTTCATAAAAGGTTAATTGAGAATGATGCAAGATATCCGATCGATCGGCCTCAAGTCAGATCCAGAGGTGGCAAACCGCGCAACTGCCGCAGCGAGTTGATACACGCTTGGCAGTCGCAGCCAAACAGCGCCGCCGCCGCATCGCTTTCTTCTTCCGAAAAATCCAGCATCGCCACCCGTTCTTCACCCGGGCGCTGCCAAGTAATTCTCGGCTTAGAAGCCACAGCAGCAGACTTGCCAGGAAGCCGCACGCAAGTCAGACGCTGAGTGTGGGGCGATCGCACGCATTGAGGCGAATCAGCCGATTGGCTTGGTGTTTCGCCAATTTGAGCGGGATTTGCGATCGCGCTCAAAGACATCAAAGATCCAAACAGCGTCGGACTTACCAATAAAGTGAGGAGCAATCGATTCATTTGTCGTCCTTAAGAACTTCAACGTACACAGTAGCCGATTATCTGTTGCAATTCAACAAGGTTTTCGTCCGATATCAGTACGATTTGCCGTTATTAAGGCTTAAAAGCCGAATATTTGCCCCCTAAATCTCGAATAATTGTCCGCGTATTAGCAACCAGCATTTTCTGATAAGTATCACCTTGGCTCCCCTGTTTAAGATTTGTTGCAATTTGAGTAAATTTAGCTTGCCAGTGATAACAAACTCTTCCAATGTGGGTAAACTGATTTCAGCAAGGGTTACTCGAAGCAACGAACAAGTTTACCTCAAAAACCAGGTGGGGAGTGATGAGTACAGTTTTAGTGGTGGAAGATTCCCGCAGCCAGCGCGAGTGCATTTCACATCAGTTGAGATGCAGCGGATTGAATGTAATTCAGGCATCTGACGGTGTGGAAGCGCTGGATAAAATTGAAAAAAATTGCCCTGATTTAGTATTATTAGATGTCATAATGCCCCGTCTAGACGGCTACGGGGTTTGTCGTTTAATTAAAGCTAATCCCGAAACTCGGAATCTACCAGTTGTTTTTTTAACAGGCAAGGGACAGCAGTTAGCTTTATTTGCGAGGTTCCAGGGCGATCGCGCCGAGGCTTATGTTAGCAAACCTTGGCAGCCGAGGGAACTTTTGGCAACGATCAAAAAAGTTTTGCTCAATGCCAATATTAAGTTCGATCGAGCTTCAGCCGACGCTTGGACAGAATACGGGATTTTAAACTTAAGTACAGTCGAACTGTATCAAAGCCATGCCGATGCTTGGACAAAATACAGCGCCCAAATTATTAAATTGTACGATTCCAGCTTAGCAGCTTTCGAGCAAGCTTTGGCAATTGAACCGAGTCACTCGAATGCAAACAAGTATCGCAACCGAGTCCAGACAATCCGGACAATTTTGATGAAAAAATTAGAGCAAACTAAACCCTGCAAAGTGTGCGATTATTATTACGGTAAGGATGGCATCAATTGTGCGGTGCATCCTGCTGGCCGCCCTCAAGAACTGTGTCGCGATTGGGAATTTAATTAAACTAAAATGAAAACAAATAACCGCGCTAACTTGGAAAAGTTGCTGCAAGAAAGAAACGAACATCCCGAAAGAATGGCGGAAATTGATGAAAAAATTAATGCCACTTTCCGCAAAAATTACGCAATTTTAGTAATGGATATGTCGGGATTTTCGCGCACGACAGTCCGCTACGGAATTATTCATTTTTTGGCAATGATTCACCGGATGCACGGAATTGTCAAACCGATAATTTCAGAATACGGTGGCACTGTAGTTAAGGAGGAAGCAGACAATATTTTTGCAGTTTTTACTGATGTAAAATCAGCGGTGGAAGCTGCGATCGACTCTTTGAAACAAACGGCGGCTGTCAACACCACACTGCCGCCGGAGATGGATATTTACCTCTGCATTGGTATTGGCTGTGGCGATGTTTTGATGCTGGAAGGAGAGGATATGTACGGATCGGAATTTAATCTGGCATCTAAGCTGGGAGAGGATGTGGCGGAACGGGGAGAGATTTTGCTCACTTCAGCAGCCTTTGAAAAGTTAGAAGGTGACAAGCAAGATTGGGAAAAAGTGGAACTTTCGGTTTCAGGTTTGGAGTTGGTGGCGTACAAGCGGCTGTAATCGGGTGAATTTCTGTTGTCTTCTCGTTCTTCGCCCTGCTGGAAAATGAGACATGACCCAGCCCAAAAACGGATACAAGCCACCGACTTAAGTCGTGGAAAGATAAAAATTTTAGACCCTAGTTCAAGATCCCAGATTGATCTGTGGGGTAAATCTAAAATCTAAAATCTAAAATCTAAAATCGACTGACTGGCCCCAGCCTTGATTAGAAACCCGGTTTCTTCGCAGATACCGGGCGACTCAGCCATTTTTGTAGAAACCGGGTTGATGAGGCTATATTCTTAGAGAATATCGAATTTAAATAAAATTTAAAATCAGATGATTGAGGAACACAAAACTTGGCAATCTATTAATTTATCCGCTATTGGACAGCGGCTGGCTTGGCTGCAGCAACAGCCAGACAAAGTTATTTTTTGCAAAGAGTCTGGTGTTCACTATGTTGCAGTCACAAAAGATCGATCGCACATTAAGCTATCTTTAGTAGAAAAAGTAAATCAGCATACAGATTTACTGCAATCTATTTTCGATTTCAACAATCCTTTACATCTAGTGTCTGAATATACTCAGGCGATGATGTTGGGTTTAGTGTGGCAAAGCCAACCTCAAAGAATCTATATGGCTGGATTTGGCGGCGGCAGAATTCCCTTAGTTTTGCACCACTATTTGCCGGAAACTGTTATAGAATGTGCGGATGTAGACCCGATCGCGATCGAAGCAGCTACACAGTGTTTTGGGGTAAAATTGGACGATCGGCTAACTGTAACAATTCAAGACGGCAGAGAGTATTTAGAGCAGCAAAAATCAGATACTCAGTACGATATCATCATGATCGACGTAGCTTTTGGCAACGGCTACTTTCCGCACCGCTTATCCACAAAAGAATTTTATCAAATCTGCGAAAAACACTTGTCAAGCGAGGGAGTTGTGATAGCAAATCTGCTGCAAAGAGATCAGTTTTATGCCGAAAAAATCACGACTCTTCAAAGTGTGTTTTCTCAGGTGTGCGTGTGTGTTGGCCAGGAAAGTAATAGCATTTTGATTGGTAGCAACAGCCAGATTTTAGAGAAAGATGAGATTGTTGCTAAGGCAAAATATTTGCAAGATAGCTATCAATTTTCCTTTCCATTAACAGACAGGGCGCTTGAGGTAAAAGTAGGTAGAGAATTGGCGGAAGCTATACCTAATTTAGACAAAGCTCAAATTTTTCATGACGATTCGCCGCCCGCTGGTTATTTTGATTGCTGGTTATTCTGATAAGTGAGCAACGGCTCAAAAAACAGGATATCCTGAACCCCGCAGCAATTTAACGGCTGGGGGTATCGAACGGGGATTGCATTTTACATTATCCTTTCATACATTCAACCATCTGCTGTTCTAGCTTAGCCAACAATGTATCAACATCTGTTGCAGCTTCCTCAAAACAAACAGGAGGTTCAGGCTTAGGTTCAAAAAGAATCAACTTAATTTGACCTTCGCCGATCGCCAAAATGGCCACTTCCTTCTCAGGCTTGTGAGCGTTCAACACACCTACAACTTCCTGAATATGGCTTTTAACTTGACGGTTCAACTCTTCAACCGCCTCTTTCTTACAATACACAAAACGCGCAGTTTCTGCAATATCAATTGCCAAAATCTCCTCGCTTTCTTCTCCCCTTTCCAGAAATAGCCCCCAAGCCAAAGCAGCCAATTCATTTTGATTAGCTTTCACAAATTTATCTAACTTGCGACTCCAGCTATTTTCGTTGGGTTTGGACTCAGGGCTATCAAATAGAAACATTTTCTCTTCTTGTTTGTATAAACTAATATTTTACAGTCAGTTGTCAGTTAGCAGTTGGCTGTTGGCAGTTGTCATTAGTTAGGAGTGAAATTACCAACTATATCATGTCTGGTTGATTCGCGATCGGATAATTTTCGATCTCGTAGGGGCGGGTTTTACCAACAATCTACCTGTCAAACTAATTATCTCATAAACCCGCCCCGCCCATATACTTATGATGCTACCAGACATGATATTACCAATTCCCCATGAGCAATTCCCAATTACCCAAAACCGCTGCGTTTCTATCTTATACCAGATTGCACGCGCCAGAGCGCCGCATAAATTCCGTCCTGTTCGATCAATTGTTCGTGCTGCCCCGATTCTACCACCAGCCCCTCTTCCATGACACAAATGCAATCGGCATTGCGGACAGTAGAAAGACGGTGGGCGATCGCAATTGTAGTGCGATTCTTGGTAATTCGTTCGAGCGATCGCTGAATTGCCGCCTCAGTCTCGTTATCCACCGCTGAAGTAGCTTCGTCAAGAATCAAAATCGGCGGATTCTTCAAAACAGCCCGCGCAATTGCAATTCGCTGCCGCTGCCCCCCCGACAATTTTTGACCGCGTTCTCCTACAATAGTGTTGTAACCGTCCGGTAATTGTACGATAAACTCGTGAGCCTCCGCAATTTTCGCAGCATTTACTATCTCTCGATTGCTGGTTTCAAAACTGCCGTAAGCAATATTTTCTGCCACCGTACCGTGAAACAAAAACACATCTTGACTCACCAATCCGATCGCTCTCCGCAAATCTTTTAAATTCAGGCTATTTAATTCTATACCGTCGAGATAAATATTGCCGTACTGTACCTCGTACAGCCTCAATATTAGTTTCACCAGCGTACTTTTTCCCGAACCAGTAGCCCCAACAATCGCAGTAGTTTTCCCCGCCGGCAGAGTCAAAGAAAAATACTGCAAAATCGGCTTTCTTTGATTGTAAGAAAAAGTAACATTTTTAAATTCTAGCTCACCCTTAATCGAACTAACAGGCCGCCGGATATCACCCGTGCGAATTGCGATCGGAGTATCCAACAAATTCATCACCCGATTAGTCGAAGCCATCGCGCGCTGGTATTGATCCAGAGTATCTCCCAGGCGAGTCAGCGGCCACAGCAACCGCTGGGTCAAAAACACCAAAACGCTGTAAGTTCCCACAGACAATCGGCCCGCCACAACCTCCAAACCGCCCAAAAATAGTGTTGCAATAAACCCCAAGAAAATCACAACCCGAATCAGCGGAATAAAAGCTGCCGAAAGTACGATCGCCCGTCGGTTGCTTTGGCGGTAAGCTTGGCTTTGTGCTTCGATGCGCTGAATTTCATAATCTTCGGAAGTAAAACTTTTAATAGTAGTAATTCCCATCAAATTATTCGACAGTTGCCCGTTCAGAAAACTCACCTTTTCCCGCACATCAGCATAGAAAGGAGCAAGGCGATTTTGAAAGGCGATCGAACCCCAAATAATAAAAGGTATCGGCAGCATTGACAGCCCAGCAACAAGAGGAGATGCAGCAAAAAAAGCCGCGCCAATCACAACAACCGTTGTCATTACCTGAATCACCTCATTAGCGCCGTCGTCCAAAAAACGTTCGAGTTGATTGATATCATCGTTGAGAATAGAAATCAAACCGCCCGTGCTGCGTTCTTCAAAATAAGCTAATTCTAATTCTTGCAAATGGCTGTAAGCTTCCAGACGCAAATCGTGTTCAATATCCTGAGCCAAATTGCGCCACAAATAATCATAGGCATATTCAAAAAGAGATTCCAACGTCCAAACAACCGCGCTCAAAAGAGTGATAATTGCCAGTTGCCAAAAGACATCTTTTATGCCCCACTGAGCGAGGATAGAATCTTGCTGTTTCACCACCACATCAACGGCAATACCGATTAATGCTGGTGGCGCTAAATCAAAGAATTTATTCAGCAGCGAACAGATACTTGCCAGCCAAGCTTTCAGGCGGTAGCGGCGCCCGTACTTCAGCAGCCGCTTTAGGGGATGGACAGGTTTTGATGGATTTGGTGACAATTGAGGATTGGGGGTAATTGGGCAATTTTTAGATTTTGCACTACTCTCACAGCTTTAGAAACGGGCAAGATGCCCGTTCCACAACTAAGAAATTGTCTTTTAGAACGGGCTTTTCGCCTGTTCCGAACGGGCAAGATGCCCGTTCCACAACTAAGAAATTGTCTTTTAGAACGGGCTTTTCGCCTGGTTTAGACACCAGTTATTAAAAACGGAGAAATAGCCCCAGGCTACGCTTTAAACGTTAACACTCGCTTTATTTTAGCGACTACACCAACTATTTGGGCATCCACCTGAACGTCAATTACTGGTTGAATTGGCTGGTAAATTTGGGATCACAAGTTGTAATTCTGTCTCGCTTGTTGAGTCAGCTTCAGCTTGTGTTCGAGACATTGCCAATTTTCGGCTTTGATATCGCTGATGAACTCGTCGAGACTGTCGCGGTAAATAGAGAGCGATCGCAATAATTCCTCTCGATTGTACTTTGCCACCATCACTCCCAGCTCGGGATTGCCGCCCCCAACGCGGCTCGTATCCCGAAAACCCGAACTCGCCAAATGTTGGGCTAAATTCACAATATCCCGATCGCCCTCTCGATCGCACGCAGCAAGCAGCGTCGCGCTCGCCATCAGCGGCAAATGAGAAATCCAAGCCACAGCTCGATCGTGCTCGATCGGATCGCACCGGTAAACCGACGCACCCAGCAACCGCGCAATTTCCTCAACCTTATCCACCGCAAGCGTCGGCGTCTGGGCAGTCGGCGTCACCACATAAGGCCGGCCCACAAACAAATCCTTTACCGCCGCCTCAATTCCGCTTTCAGCAGTCCCCGCCATCGGGTGTCCCCCCACAAAATTCGGCCACAGAGGAGACACAGCCTGTACTATGGGTGTTTTTACGGAACCGACATCGGTTACAATAGTATCAGGGGAAAGATAGGGCACCAACTCTCGGACGATCGGCTCGATCGACCCCAGTGGCGTGCAAATAAAAACCACATCGGCTGCTGCCATCAGAGACAGGTTTATGCTGGCTTCATTGACAACACCGCGAGCTTGCGCCCGATCGCAAGTCTGCTGCCGACTCGAAACCCCAAAAACATTAAACCCGCGCGATCGCAAATCCAGCCCGATCGAGCCACCAATTAAACCCAGTCCTACAATACCGATATTCATAGCAATAAAATGGGGATATTTGATACGGTGCCGCCCCCATGACAGTCGAGGAACTCCTGAAAAAATATGCCGCCGGAGAAAGAGATTTTGCCGGAATCAACCTGACTGAGGCCAACCTCAGCGGCGTCAACTTGAGCGGAGCCAACCTCAAGGGTGCGAATCTGAGTGTAGCAAACCTGAGCGGAGCCAACCTCAGCAAAACCAACCTCACAGGTGCCAAACTCAACATCGCCAGACTCAGCGGCGCCCATCTAGGCGGCGCCGACCTCACCGACGCCGACCTCAACGTCGCTTACCTAGTGCGAGTTGACCTCAAAAAAGCCATACTCACAGGGGCCAAACTGATCAGAGCCGAGCTCATTAGAGCCGAACTCAGCGGTGCAAACCTCAGCGGCGCAAACCTCAGCGGCGCCACCCTCACCGAAGCCACCCTTCGAGGAGCCAACCTCGCTCAAGCCAACCTTCGAGGCGCTCACCTCAGCGGCGCGTGCTTGACAGAAGCCAACCTCGAACAAGCCAACCTGCAAGGAGCAGACCTCAGCCGAGCCGACCTCAGCGGCGCCGACTTGCGAGGCACAGAACTGAGACAAGCCAACCTCACTCAAGCCGTACTCAGCGGCGCCGACCTCAGCGGCGTCAATTTGCGCTGGGCAATCCTCAGCGGGTGCAATCTTCGCTGGGCCGACCTCAGCGAAGCCAAATTGAGCGGTGCCGACCTCAGCCGAGCCGACCTCTGCCACGCCAACTTGCTGAATGCCAGCTTAGTTCACGCCGACCTGTCAAATGCCTATCTGATTCGCGCCGACTGGATTGGAGCCGACTTAACCGGAGCCACCTTAACCGGAGCCAAACTTCACGCAGTTTCGCGGCTGGGCATCAAAACCGAAGGCATGACCTGCAAGTGGGTCGATCTCAGCCCCAACGGCGACCACAGCCAAATTTACTGGTTGAACTCGGGAGGAACCCAGGAATTTTTTCACGAAACCTTGCCCACAGTTCGGATTGTGATTGACTCGCCCTTAGACCAAGGCGCTCATTTTGCGCTAGCTGCAACTTATTACCAAATTGCCCAACAATACCCGAGTTTAAGTCAGCCTCCCACGATCGAAGTCAGCTCCAGGCGCACCGTACTCGCCTTTCAAATGGACAGTGACGATAAATTATTTGCCACCGCTTACGTTGCCATCATTCCTTTTAACGACGCTGCCATAACTCAAAAAAACCTAATAGCTTTGATGAAAATGATTCAATCCCACGATGCAGGCAAACTTAACGTCAAAGAATCTAAACACGTCCAGTTATGCAGCAAAGCTCTCAACCAAGCTATCAGCAAAGTAGACCAAATCAAAATTTCCAGTTCTTTTCCCAAAATCGGCGAAAGCATCAATTTTTTTCAAATTCCTACACAGATGCTCTTAATTAATTCCCGCGACCAAAGACTCAGCGTATATCACCACCCAGCCTTCGGCAAGCGCCTGATTAAAAAATACGACCCAAGTAACTCAACCTCTGGTAAGTTAGCCGAAAGCACAAAATTGGCTCAAACTAATATCAGTAGCATTTTGGATTTTATAAAAGGCTTCCACAATATAGATGTTTAGGCATATTGCATCAAGTTACAAAAAATGCTTATTCTAGTTTAAAGGTTGGCACAACAAAGCTTTGTTCTAGCTAACACATCAGGGAAATTGAAAAGCATGGATGCCGAAGAACTCATCACCAAATATGCAGCAGGAGAAAGAGACTTTACTGCCATTCTCCTTTGCGAGGCAAATCTCAGCAGGATCGATCTCAGCGGGGCTAATTTCAGTGAGGCAATCTTGAGCCTCACCAACATGAGCGGCACCAATCTGTCAAACGCCAACATGAGAAAAGCCAAACTCAATGTTGCCAGACTCAGCGGTGCTAATCTCCACAAAGCCAACCTCAGCGGCGCTATCCTCAACGTGGCTAACTTGATTCGAGCCGACCTCAGCGAAGCCCAACTCGTCGAAGCTACAATGATCAGATCCGAACTGATCCGAGCAAACCTCAGCAGTGCCAACTTGAGCGGGGCAAACCTCAGCGAAGCAGATTTGAGAGAAGCAACCCTCAGAGAAGCCAATCTAGAGCAAGCCGACCTCAGCGGGGCTCACCTTAGAGGCGCTTCCCTAACCGCGGCCAACTTGGAACGGGCTAACTTGCACAGAGCCGACCTCAGCAGGGCAGACTTGCGAGGAGTCAACCTCTGCAATGCCGAACTCAGACAAGCTAATCTCTCTCAGGCCAACCTCAGCGGCGCTGACTTGCGAGGCGCTAATCTCCGGTGGGCTGACCTCAGCGGGGCGAACCTGACCGGTGCTGACCTCGATGAAGCGAGATTGAGCGGGGCCAACTTGTACGGGGCAAATTTGAGCAATGTCAATCTGTTGAACGCTACTCTGGTACACGCGGATTTGACTCAAGCGAATTTGATTCACGCTGATTGGGTGGGCGCAGATTTGACGGGGGCGGCCCTGACGGGGGCAAAAATTTACGCGGTGTCTAGGTTTGATGTGAAAGCAGATGACATTACCTGCGATTGGGTTGACCTGAGTCCTAACGGCGATCGCAGCCACATTCAGCGCTTTACCCCAGAAGAATCTCAAAGGTTTTTCAATGCTACACCGCCGACAGTTCAAATTATTGTCGATCGACCCCTCGACCCGGATGCTAACTTTGTCCTGGCAGCTACCTACCGCCAAATAGCCCGTCAATACCCTGCTTTGAACCATCCTCCCAGTATCGAAGTTAATTCCCGACGCACAATCATATCATTTAGAATAGAGCAGGACGATCAACTATTTCCCACAGCTTTCGTGGCGATTATTCCCTTTAGTGATGCAGCATTTACTCAGAAAAATTTGATGACTCTGATCAAGATGATTCAACCCCAAAGTGGTAATAACCTGGGCGTCAGAGTCTCAAATATGGTAGTGCAATTAAACGTCGCCCTGACCAAAACAATGAGAAAAATAGGGGAAATGAAAATTCAGCCGATTCGCCTCGATCGCGAACCGATGTCAAGTTTTTTCCAATCGCCTACCCAAACTGTACTGGCTAACTCCAGCGCCGAAACTTTGATGATTCACTATCACCCAGATTTTGGCAGAAACTTGACAAATTTGCCCGGAGTCAACAAAACCTCTATCAGTCCTGCAATTAAAGCCCAAAGATTTACCACCCCGCCGCTAAATACGGTCATTGAGTTTGTCAAAAGCTTTTATCAGCTCGGTGAGTAAATACTATAAATTAATTTGAAATAATTTCTATTCATGCCCTATAAAAGTTAGCCAATTGCCCTTTCAGTTAGGTAAAAAAATGGAAGCTGAAGAACTGCTCAAACGATTTGCACTCGTCAAGAGATACACAGAAGGCGACAGAGATTTCACAGGAATGAACCTGAATGAAGCTAATCTCAGCCGCATCAACCTCAGCCAATCAATTTTAAGGCGGGCTAGCTTATTTGTCACCAACCTCAGCGGCGCTAACTTGAGCGACGCTAACTTGAGCGACGCTAACTTGAATGTGGCTAGACTCAGCAGTACCAACCTGTCGCGGGCAATCTTAAACGGGGCGACTCTCAACGTAGCAAACTTAGTCAGAGCCGATTTAAGTGCAGCTCAATTAATCCGAGCATCCCTGATTAGATGCGAATTAGTCCGCTGCGAACTCAGCAAAACTAACTTCAGCGGTGCAAACCTGACTGAAGCAGATTTAAGAGAGGTAAAACTGACGGAAGCTAACCTGTGCGGTGCTAATCTTTCCGGTGCAAATCTCAGAGGTGCTTCGGCTGCTTCAGCTAACTTTCAAGAAGCTAACTTACATGGCGCAGATTTGACGAAAGCAGAACTTAGCGGCGTCAATTTGAGCAATGCCGATATGAGACAAGCTTCTTTGCAACAGGTGAATCTCAGCAGTGCCAATTTGAGCGGAGCTAACCTCAAATGGGCTGATTTGACGGGAGCTAACCTCAACGGCGCCGATCTGAGCTGTGCTAAATTGAACGGAGCTAACCTTAACGGAGCAGATTTAAGAAATACTAATTTAGCAAGTGCTAGTTTGGTTCACGCTGATTTGACAGAAACAAATTTGATTAATGCAGATTGGGTGGGCGCTGATTTGAGGGGAGCAACTTTAACAGGAGCAAAACTGCATTTGGTTCCTCGATGTGGCATCATTGCAGATGATATTACTTGCCAGTGGGTTGACCTCAGCCCCGCTGGCGATCGCACTCAGATTCAACAATTTCATTCGCCGTCAGAATCGATAAAATTTTTAAGTCACACGCCGGGGTTAGTGCAAATTGTGGTTGACGCACTTTTAGACTACTCAGCAAACAGCACTTTAGCAACAGTTTACAGCGAAATAGCTCGGCATTACCGGGCCATGATTTTTCCTCCTAATATTGAAGTCGGCTACCGCCGCACAACTCTAACTTTTAGATTTGAGAGCGATGAGCATTTATTGCCAGCAGCTTTTTTAGCGATTCTTCCTTTTAAGGATGCTGTACAAACTCAGAGAAATATTATGGTTATCGGCAAAAATATTGAAAGTCAAAATTTGGATGAAAAACGAATAGTGCAGTTGCGTCAAGCATTGAGTACAGCTACAAATAAGTTAAATGAGTTGATAAATTTGCTCTCTAATATATCACGGCTTAGTCAGCCCACAAAGTTTTTTGAGTCACCTACCCAAACTATTTTAATTAGTTCGGGACAGGAGAGTTTGATGGTGAATTCTCACGGGAATTTTGGGAAGGGAGGTGCAACTCATCAGGAGAGTAAATTCAGTTTGCCTCTCGGTCAAAAAGTAGTTGATTTTCTGGCCAGTTTTGATTATCTTGAGTGAGAAATGTCAATTTTAAAACCGATTGATTGAGGTAGAAGTCCACAACTCATTGCTCCGCTTCCTGCGATCGAACTCCGAGCCGCACTGGCCCCACCATTTAACGATGGCGCGGCTCGTGGCGCGGGCTTTGCGCTTGGGGCGCAGCGCTCTGATCCAAACGGGGCTTCCCGCTGGAGCTTACCGACAGCGGTATCGAGTCAGCTATTTGATGCCGATTTTGATGTGGCCGGAGCCTGTGATTTTGGTGGCGCCGACACGGCTGATCGAGCATTTGAGAGGAGTGGAAATTCCGCGTTTGCAAGAGTGGTTGGAAACTGATAAGCTGATCGAGACTTATTCCGATAATGCCACTGGACGAGGATTGATGCTAGCCGATCCCGAGTCTTGGCTGGCGGCTCGCTTGGCGGGGAATTCGGAACTTCACAGCAATATTCCGACAATTATCGACGGTGTGGATGACTTGGAAGTTTGGACGCGCCAGCAATTGACGGCGGGCTTGCAACCTGCTGACTGGAATGATTTAATGCAATCTCAGCCTTTGGAAGCCGATGCAATCCTCCAAGGGCGGGTACTGCTAACGCGGGCTTTCTTTCAGCATCCGGCGAAACCAGAGGAGTGCTATTTGCTGGAAACCGCAGAGCAAAATATTTTGAAGGGGCTGTTTGAAAAAATCGAGCCGAATTCGCTGATTCCGGCTGCTTGGAGCAATTTTTGGCAGCGGTGGGAAGGAGACGGAAAATTGCGGTGGGCGCAAATTAATCGGGAGGCTGGCTCATTTTCTCTGTTCTGCGCGCCGGTTCAGGTGGCTGAGGTTTTGAGCAAAATTTGGGATTCTCAGCCTGTGGTGTTGATTGGGGGGGCGGTGGATGTGGAACCGAAGGCTCCGATCTTCCGGCAAATGCTGGGACTGCCAGAATTGACGAGCGTTAAGTTTTCGCCCGATCGACAAAGCGAATTAATTCAACTGTACATTCCCAACTGGCTGCCGCTGCCAAATACGCCGGAATTTCAGGGTGTTTTAATGGAAGAAATTCGGACTTTGCTGTTGATGAGCGCGTCGGTGGCGGGTTTAACGGTGCTGATTGTTGGTGATGTACCGCTGAGGGCTCGGCTGGCGGCGATTTTGGCTTCTGAGTTCGGTTCTCGGGTGCAGGTAGAAAAGACTGATGTGGGCGAGAATGCGATTTTGGTGACAGGGTGGGAGTTTTGGCGGGAACATCAGGGGGAATTGAGGGCGCCTCACTTGCTGGCGATCGCAACTTTGCCGCTACCTTCTTTGGAGAATCCTTTGGTGACGGCGCGTGTGGCTTATTATAAGGAACGGCGCAAGGATTGGTTTCGGTTGTATTTGCTGCCGGCGGCGCTGAATGAGTTGCAACGGGCGATCGCGCCGGTGCGAGAACGTCAAGGGGTGGTGGCGATTTTCGACAGCAGGGTGATTCACCGCAGTTATGGACAGCAGGTTTTAGCGGCCTTGAGTCCTTTTGCGAGGATTGATTATTTGGATACGACTTGGCTGACGCAGGCTTGAGATGACCTGTTGGCGTATAATTTGGTTAGGTATTGTAAAACTTTATTGACTTTATGGCCATTAATAGCCATTTCTAGTATAGAATAGTCAAAATGACGGTACAACAATGCAGCTAGTTGAAAAGCACATTATCGATCGAACCCACTGGCTATACAAGCAGCTAGATAATTTGTGCTTTCTCTCGAAGAATCTTTTCAACTACGCTAACTACCTAATCAGACAAAAATTTATTATCTCAGGAGAATACCTCGACTATTACAAAATACAGAAACTATGTCAGGGAACGACTGACTATCTAGCATTACCAGCCAAAGTATCTCAGCAAGTATTATTGAGATTAAATGAAAGCTGGAAATCATTTTTTGAAGCTACCAAGGAATATGCCATCCATCCAGAGAAATTCAAAGCCCGACCAAAAATACCCAGATACAAACACAAAACATTAGGCAGAAATGTCCTGACTTACACCGCTCAAGCCATCAGTAAAGAATGGCTCAAGAAAGGAATTATCAATCTCTCGAAAAGCCAGATATTTCTGACTACTAAAGTTAGGGTCGTAAATCAAGTCAGAATCGTCCCAAAAACTTACCATTACTCGATGGAGGTAGTTTATGAACCCAAGGATGTAAGTCAATCATCATCAGGTAGAGAAGGGATAGCAGGAATTGATATGGGGCTCAATAATTTAGCGACAATTACATCCACTCAAAAAGGGTTGGTTCCGCTGATAATAAATGGCAAACCCCTCAAATCAATCAATGCTTACTATCACAAAAATAAGACAGTGTTTCAGTCCTACTTGAAGGGGGAAAGAAAGACATCAATCAAAATTGAACAATTAACTCACAAGCGGAATGTAAAAGTAGATAATTACCTGCATAATGCAAGTCGATTCATCATCAATCATCTGGCAGCTAACCGAATCGGGACACTGGTGATTGGTAAAAACGATAACTGGAAACAGGGAATAAATCTCGGCAAGCGGAATAATCAGAACTTCGTAGCCATACCTCATGCAAGGTTTATTGAAATGCTAACTTATAAAGCGCAGTTAGCAGGAATCGTTGTGAAGGTTATTGAAGAAAGTTACACTTCAAAGTGTTCTTTTTTAGATAATGAACCTTGTGTCAAGCATTCGGAGTATAAAGGTAAACGCATTAAGCGAGGGTTGTTTCGTGCTGGTGACGGCAGACTGATTAATGCCGATGTCAATGGCAGCGCTAACATTGTCAAAAAAGCATTTCCCAACGCTTTTGCCGAGGGAATACAGGGCGTGGTAGTACGTCCGGTGAGGGTCACACCTTACAAAATGGTTGTCCGAGGCAAGTGTAATATTTGCCTATAAAACCTGTAACTATCCAGTTGAAATCTAATTTAGTAGACAAAGATTATGGGTGAAGCTAAGCGTCGCAAAGAGTCGATCGGCGACGAATACGGAAAAGAAGAACGCATCGTTCCCTGGCTGCCAATCACGAAAACCCAAAGCGAAGATTTTGTGAAGTGGACAAGTCGCGGAAGCTGGATGGGGATTAGTCTTTTGGTGGCTTGGTGGATTGTAGTGCGGTTTGTCGGCCCCTCGGCGGGTTGGTGGCAGGTTAACTGATGCCAGACTCGACAAATGCCTGTTTTCTTGGCATTGTGTCGAGTTTAACTCGGAAACCAGCGGCTGAATTTTTAGGAAAAATTTAGTTGCTAATTTGGACTTGGTATGGTATAGTAATTATCTGCGGGCAATTAGCACAGTGGTAGCGCACTTCCTTCACACGGAAGGGGTCACAGGTTCAAATCCTGTATTGCCCATATTTTTAAGTTGTAAAATTGGATTCGGAAAAGGCGAGGGCATCTATCCTGAATGTAATTCTGTTGGGAAGTAAGTTAAGCTAGAGTAATAGACGCTCTTCAAACTGGTAATGGATACTTTGAAAAAATGAAGCTCCCAAACTATGAAAGAGTAATTTATGAGGACAGCCCCCTAATTGAGGTTATTGCTCAACTTAGATTTCCAACTATCCTGAAAATTGCCAGCCAACAGCCTGTAGACTTTCAAGATAGTATAAGGTTTGAATACCCAATTTTTGAAAGTTCTAGAAATTTGCAGATTCCGGTTGAGCTATCTAATCTTTTAACCCAATTTACCTCTAATTTTACCAGTGACTTGACTTCAATTGACTTGACTTATCAATTTAAGTCAGAAGACTTGAGTTGCCAGATATCTTTAGACAAAAACTCTATAACGTTTGCTACGACAAAGTATGAAAGATATGAAAATTTTATTGATAAATTTAAACGCGCTGTAGAAATTTTTGAAAAAATATATAATCCCTCTTTTTATTCACGAACAGGACTAAGATATCGTGATTTAATTATTAGGTCAAAACTAAATATCAAAGACAAAGAGTGGCATGAATTAATACCGCAACATATTGCTTCTGAACTGTATACACCAGAAGTAGCAGATTCAATTCTAAACTTTGTTAAAAATTTACAGCTAAAAACTGAATTCGGTCAAGTTAATTTTAATCATGGGCTTGTTAACGTTAGGGACACAGAAAGAGGTATAGATGAAACAGCTTATTTATTAGATACTGATTTTTTTACTGAGGATAAAGTAGAAAGGAGTGAAAATGCCTGGAAAATACTCGATAACTACAACCATACAGCCAGAAATCTCTTCCGCTGGGGTATCACGGAAGAGTTGCACAGAGCAATGCGACCTCAACCAATATAATCCTATGCACGTAACAACTGGTGGTACTCAAAGCAAAAATATAATTGGACAAAGGTATGAAGTTTTACCCACTCCTGCTCAGACGCAGTATCGGCACACATTAGCATCTGCTACTCCTAGCTTAAAAATCGAAGTTTCCATCGAACCACCTATTAGTGGTGAATGGTTTGGTCAATTCAATCAAAACACGATCGCTTGGGTTAAGTGCTTAACGCTACTCAATCTGCTTTTTGCTAAGACTCCAGAAGGATTGCAAGAAGCATCTGACGTGCTTGAACAAATGGTGGAATATTATAGTGACTGTCGGTCTGATTTAGGACAAACTACCTTACCTCAAGAATTAGGATTACTTACTGGTAGCGTATTACCTAGCGAAGTCAGACCACCTTTAGTCCTAGATTTTGAGTAGCTAACCATGCGTAAACCTTGGATTTACAGAGCCTCGAATGACACAGAGGCTCTTAGACAAGGGGAAATTCTGACTGGACTTATACAGATTAAACCAGTTCCAAGTGAATCTTCTCCAAACCTCGATCAAATTCCGTACCTCGATCAAATTCAGTTTAAACCTATTGTTCATCCTTATGCAATTATTGTTACTCAAAACTGTGATTTAGATTGGGACTATAGCGCTAGGCAAAATCGAGATAAACCTAATAAGTTATTAAACTCTATACTTTTTTGTCAAGTATATACAGCTCAAGAAATTCGCTCCAACAAAACAGTTCAGCTAAATTCAGCAGATTGGAATTTAGTTAAATCTAATCGTTATCAGCAATACCATTTTTTGGAAAAAATACCTCTAGAACGTGAATCATCTCAGGAAGGAATACCAGAATTAACAGTAGATTTTAAAAAAATTTTTGCGATAGATGCTGATTTCTTATACCATCAAATAAATAATAATTTTGCTAAACGACGTGCTGTGCTTGAAAGTCCATATTTAGAAGACTTTTCACATCGTTATCATGACTTTCATGGGCGTGTAGCACTTCCTGCACAACATGAAAGTGAAAAGGGGGTATAAGCTAAAGCGAAAAATTAAGCAGCGATAAAATTAGAGAACTTTTTGCTTTTTCGCTAAACAGAATTCTGTATGTAGCTGTCCTTTTCCGAATTGCTATAAATTCTCGATTGAGTTTTGTATTACAAATATGCTACACTAACATTGTAGCTCGTGCCCCCGCAGGAGGTTTCCTCATGGCAAATGCCAATATTCCTCAAAATTTCAACTTAATCCTACCCGCAGGAACCCAAATTGTCACCAGAATCGAGGTCAAGAACCCCGCCAGCGACCAACCTTGGAAACCGGGATTAGTAGGCGTCATCGTTCAATCGCCTACGGACAATTCCCACGCATATTTAGTCAAACTCCCAGACGGAACACAAGTTAGTCTGCGGCGGCACGAACTCAGTATCCGCAAGCAGTTTCAGAGCGAAGGATTGCATTCAGGAGGAGATTTTCTTGCAGAATACAACCTCTATGATTCTGTAATTTACCGCTGCATTCTTGGTTCGAGAGCCTACGGTCTTGATAACGAGCAATCCGATACAGACAGACGCGGGATTTACCTGCCGCCGGCAATACTTCATTGGTCGCTTTACGGCATTCCAGAACAATTGGAAAACAAGGAAAATCAGGAATGCTATTGGGAACTGCAAAAGTTTCTAGTTTTGGCACTAAAAGCTAATCCAAATGTGCTAGAATGTTTGTACACGCCTTTAGTAGAAACTGTTTCTCCTGTAGCACAAGAATTGCTCGAAATTAGGGAAATCTTTCTTTCTCAATTGGTTTATCAAACTTACAATAGCTACGTTTTGTCTCAATTTAAAAAAATGGAGCAAGACCTCCGCAATACCGGGGAAATTCGTTGGAAGCACGCGATGCACTTAATTCGCTTGTTGCTGTCAGGAATTACGGTGCTCAAGGAGGGGTTTGTACCAGTTCGGGTGCAGGATTATCGATCGCAACTTTTATCTATCCGCAACCAAGAAATATCCTGGGATGAGGTGAATCGCTGGCGGTTGAGTTTGCACGGTGAGTTCGATCGCGCTTTTGCTGCAACTTCCTTACCGGAACGTCCTAATTACGAGAAAGCGAATCTGTTTTTGATTAAATCTCGTAGAGGTGCGATCGAAATCGGGAATTGAATCGGCGATTGAATCGGCGATTGAAATCGCTTCTATACAAACAAAGTCCGCCTACGCGGACTGAAGAAAAAGATGATAGAATACATCTCTAATCTCGCTAAAATTATTTCAGTTCGACCTTACCCGCTGCTGTTTGCGACTGTCAGCGGTTCGCACTTATACGGCTTTGCTTCCGCAGATTCTGACTTTGATTTGCGGGGAGTACACATTTTACCGCTACCGAAAGTAATTGGACTGATTTCTGCCGAAGAAACAATCGAAGTTTCGGAAGTTCGGGAGGGAATGCAACTCGATTTAGTAACTCACGACATCAAGAAATTTTTTGAGTTGCTGTTGAAGCGGAACGGCTACGTGTTGGAACAACTGTATTCGCCGCTAATAGTTTACACTACAAAGGAACACGAGGAATTAAAGGATCTCGCCTCAAACTGCATTACCAAGCACCACAGCCACCACTATCTCGGTTTTGCTAAAACTCAATGGAAACTGTTTGAGAAAGAACGCCCGCGTCGGGTTAAGCCGCTGCTGTACGTTTATCGGGTGTTGCTGGCTGGGATTCACTTGATGCAAACGGGGGAAGTCGAGGCGAATTTGGTGAAACTTAACCAGAAATTCCAGTTGTCGTATATTCCTGATTTGATTGCTAGAAAGCTGGGCGGGGAGGAAAAATCAGTGCTGGAAGATACAGATATTGAATTTTATCAGCAAGAGCGCGATCGGCTAATTAATATATTAGAAGAAGCAAGTTTTACAAGTCATTTGCCGTCAAATCCTAATGCAAAGGTGGCTCTTAACGATTTTCTGGTAAAGGTGAGGATTTCATCTCTAAGCTGCTCCACGTCTAATTAGTCGTTTGGTGCAGCAAGCACCCTACATATTAGTCGTAGGTGCGCCGAAGAGCGTAGCACTTCCAGTCCAGGACGCATCAGTACCAAAGAAACCTGGTTTTTTATCCTGATTAAAGACCTGAATACAGTATTTTCGTCCATCAAACCCGCTTTCAAGTGATTTACTTGGATAGCTTTCTGTTTGCTGGTTCGTTAAGGGCCGCTATACCCATAGTTTGATTCTAGGTAACTTCTGTGTTTTTTCCTGGTATGTAAATATTCCAACTTACGCCGCCTAAATATGTCTTGATATATGAAATCAAGGCGTGGATAAATACAACGATTCCCAGCATTTCTAAAAACTCTTCAAGGGTCGTTACTATCACGTAGGATAGATTCCTCTCCGGTCCCGTTGTATAAACTATGTATCCCGCTAGCATTTCCATTCCGATGGCTCCTCCAATATAAAGAGCGGTTGCTGCAACAAACAATTTTTTTGTAGCAACCGGAAGGTGGAACAGAAACTTACTGTAGGATAAGAGAAATATCGCTACTAGAAAACCCATCGGCACAACCCAATTAAAGTAAAGAAATCCTGTAGTATTTACCAGGCTTCGCATCGGGTTAGCAAGCTTTTCGTGCCATTGACTCACTTCGTCTAAAGATAGATATAAAAAGATGAAGGATAAAATTGTCCAGTGATGCTTGTAGCGACAACTATCCAAATTTTTCGCATGGGCGATCGCACCCAGCAAGAGAGAACTGAACAGCAATGCCAAAAATGAGTATAAGGTTGGAATGTTCCTCTCGTAATCAACGTTGAATCCGTTTGCCAAGAAGTCTCTAGACGGGTAATCCGGCAAGAAATACAAAGTCATCTGACCTAAGAAAGATAGTAAAACTAGACAGACCACCACTCGAAGCAGGAACTGGGTTACAGCCCCAGGAGTTAGGGAAATTTGGAATTTCATGTTTTTTTAACCTGAGTTTAAGGTAATCTTATCAAAGAAAATCTTTTTTGGGTAGATATACAGAAAAAAAGACTCATCCTGGTAAAAATCCTCTTTTTTTGCCGTAAGAGTATCGTAGGATTAAGGAATTTAACAGACATCGATCGCCCTTAATTTTATTGTGGCTATATAAAAAACTTTTTGTTTCCTGATATGTAAATTAGATATCTCCCAAAATGAAGCTAAAATCCTTACTACGGTTGAGTCGATATCTAAATTCGATCGATGTCTGCCAGAAAAACTCGGTTTCAAGAAGCGGAGATTCCTCAGTACAGAGAATTTCTGTCATCAAAGGCGATCGCATCTCAATTGAGAGTGACAACTATGAGAGGAAATAACAGGTTGATCGCGATCGAGTGATTCGCCGCCATTGGTTAACCTAGACTCCCCCCAGCGAGAACAAAATATTTACTTGTCAAAGTCAATTAGCTTTCAGTCAATTGCTTATTTCCTAAGTTTTTGCTGCTTTACTTATTTTTCGTACCTGCGCGGCGTGTAAACCCAAACATCTCCATATTTGCGGGGAATAATCCGAGTCTGACTCGAACCGACAATCACTAAAGTTCTCATGTCTGCATCTTGCGGCTGGAATTCGCCGAGGGTGCAAACCCGCACAGATTGGCCGGGCCGGCCGAGGTTTCGCCCTAGTACGACGGGGGTTTTAGCATCGCGACTTTGCAACAAAATCTCGATCGCCCTTCCGAGTTGCCAAATCCGCTGTTTCGAGATGGGATTGTAAAATGCCATAACTAAATCGGCAGCCGCAGCGGCCGAAATCCGCTGTTCAATGACCTCCCAAGGCTTGAGAATATCCGAAAGGGAAATCACGCAAAAATCGTGTCCGAGGGGTGCTCCGATCGCAGCAGCGGCTGCCTGCATGGCTGAAATGCCCGGTGCTACCCGAATATCAATGCCTTGCCATTCGGGTTTGGCATCAAAGTCGATCGCCTCAAACACCGCCGCAGCCATTGCAAAAATACCCGGATCTCCCGACGAAACCACGGCGACTGATTTGCCGGATGCTGCTAAATCTAGGGCAAAACGGGCGCGATCGATCTCTTCGCGGTTGTCGGAATCGTGCCGATTTTGCCCTTCCCGCAGGGTTCCAGCTAAGTCGAGATAAAATTTGTAACCCACCCAATCCGTGGCTTCGCGCATAATTTCCTTAACTTCCGGGGACATCCAGGGCGCGCCTCCGGGGCCGGTACCGACGATCGCCAGTTTGCCGCGGCTAATTCCGATCGCCCTAGCATCAAAGGGTTGGGCGGCCAGGGCGATCGCGCAATTCAGTGCGTTTGGGCGATCGGACTCGATTAAGTGACTGTTGGCACCGGCTGCTGTCAGGGCAATTTGTGCGGCCTTATTTTCGATGAATTCAATTGAGTCTAATTCGACAAGTTCGGAGAGATTGAAAAAGCGGACGGGGACTTTAAAATATTGTGAAACTGCTTCAAGTGCCGGGTTTCCCATCTCCTGTTTTAATGCAAAAAATCCAGCAACAGAAGCTGCTGCTAAACCCGCGTTTTCCAACACTTGCTGGACAAATGAAACCGCTATTTCTGGCTCAATATTCGATAGCTTTGTCAGTGCAACTGCCACAATTTGCGGATGGTAAACTAAACAATCGGGCGTTGGCACAATTGCTTTTTCGGTGACGCGAATAGTCAATTTTGCGTCGGGGGCGATCCTCTTCGAGGGCTTCGCTAACGGCAAATTGCTCTCGGAAAGCCAGCTTGCAGCCCCTTCTAGGCGTACTTTGGCCCCGGCGAGCAAATTTGAAATAAAAGTCTTCGCGTCCTCTGGATTCGCTAAATAATAGCCTTGGGGAGGACTCAGCAGCGCGGTGCGAAAGCGGATATCTCCGGTGGTAGTAATTGCAGGTTGTACGCCCAGGGCTGCTGCAATCTCTCTGGCCAAATCATTAACGCCGTGCAAACCGCCCAGCAGGGGTACGACGGCGCTTCCGTCTTCTGCGACGGCTAAAACTGCCGGTTCGGCGCGTTTGTCTGACAGCAGCGGGGCGAGGGTACGGATGATTATTCCGGCGGCGCAGATGGCGATGATTGGGGTTTCTGTTGCAAACAATTCCCGCAATGTTTCGCCGAAGTTGCTAAAGTTGATGTCTGTGTTGGAAGTGCGATCGATTAAACCGTAAATCTGGGAACCGGGGAAATGTGCGGAGATTTTTTTGGCGATCGGCTGGCTGTTTTGACCTAAGATAACTATTGCGGGAGGAACTCGAACCATTTTAGATTTTAGATTTTAGATTTTATGAGAGTTGCGACGGAAATTAGGAATTGATAATTGATAATTGGTAATGTAGGGGCGGGTTCGCCAAGGTCTGCAATACAACACCCGAAATCTACTAAACCCGCCCCACCCCCACCGAGGATGCTATCTAATATAATATAACCTAATTAAAACAGGCTACAATCAATAAATATTTCGAGGTTTGGCTGTGAAACGCATTGTCTTAATTGCAGGGTTTGAATCTTTTAATGCCGATTTGTACCGGAAAGCTGCCGAGTTGGCTGTTTCTGGGTGTCAGGGATTGGAAGTACGGGTTTTTAGCGATCGCGCCCTCGCAGACGAACCCGACGCTGTAGCGGCTGCCCTCTCGAATGCTGATGTGTTTTTCGGGAGTTTGCTGTTTGATTACGATGCGGTAATGTGGCTGCGGGAAAGGGTGCAACATATCCCTATTCGCCTGGTTTTTGAGTCGGCGTTGGAATTGATGAGTCTTACTCAAATTGGCGCTTTTAAAATTGGCGACAAACCGAAGGGAATGCCGAAGCCTGTTAAGTTTATTCTGGATAAGTTCAGCAATGGGCGAGAAGAAGATAAGCTGGCTGGTTATATCAGTTTTTTGAAGGTTGGGCCGAAGTTATTGAAATACGTGCCAGTGCAAAAAGTGCAGGATTTGCGAAACTGGCTGATTATTTATGGTTACTGGAATGCGGGCGGGGCGGATAATGTTGTCTCGATGTTTTGGATTATTTCCGAAAAGTATTTGGGGCTGAAGGTTGCAGAAATTCCGCCACCTGTGGAAACTCCCAATATGGGTTTGCTGCATCCTGATTATAATGGTTATTTTGAATCGCCTCGGCAATATTTGGATTGGTATCTCGGTAATCAAAGTGCTAGGGGCGGGCAAGATGCCCGTTCCACTAAAGAGGCTAGACATCTTGATAGAAAGGCTTATAACGGGCAAGATGCCCGTTCCACAAAATTTGAGACTAATTTGTCTGAAAATTTAGACCGGGTTTCTAACGGGCAAGATGCCCGTTCCACAAAATTTGAGACCAATTGGTCTCAAAATTCTGACAGAGGAAAATCCCCTGTTGTGGGCATCTTGCTTTACCGCAAACACGTTATCACCAAGCAGCCTTATATTCCTCAATTAATTCGCTATTTTGAAGGTGCGGGAATTGTGCCTTTGCCGATTTTTATCAATGGCGTTGAAGGCCATGTGGCGGTGCGAGATTGGATGACGACTGCTGATGAAACTGCGCGGCGAAAACAAGGCAATATTGAAACTCTTTCGCTTTCTAAAGATGCTGTGGAAGTTGATGCGATTGTTTCTACTATTGGCTTTCCTTTGGTTGGCGGGCCTGCTGGTTCGATGGAGGGTGGAAGGCAGGTGGAAGTTGCTAAGCGCATTTTAACTGCTAAAAATGTACCTTATTTTGTGTCCGCACCTCTGCTGATTCAGGATATCCATTCTTGGACTCGTCAGGGGATTGGAGGTTTGCAAAGTGTGGTATTGTATGCTTTGCCTGAGTTGGATGGCGCGATCGATCCAGTGCCCCTGGGCGGTTTGGTGGGTGAGGATATTTATCTCGTGCCCGATCGGGCGAAACGCCTGACAAGTAGAATTAACAATTGGGTGAAACTACGTCAAACTCCGCCATCTGAAAGGAAAATTGCGATTATTCTCTACGGGTTTCCTCCCGGTTACGGGGCGGCGGGTACGGCTGCTTTATTAAATGTACCGAAATCGCTGCTAAATTTCCTGCACAAACTTCAAGCGGCAGGTTATACAGTTGGAGAAATTCCGGCTGACGGTGAGGAGTTAATTCGCAGGGTGAAAGAGGCGGATGAAGCTACTTGTGAGGGGCAAGATGCCCGTTCCACAAAAGAGACTGTTAATGTCAAAACTTTAGAAAGATGGCTGGGCTATCTGTTAACAACTCGTATCGAAAAACAGTGGAAATCTCTGACTGGTACTGGGATTAAGACAGAGGGCGACGAGTTCCAAATCGGTGGCGTTCAACTGGGGAATGTTTGGATAGGTTTGCAGCCGCCGCTGGGAATTTCGGGCGATCCGATGCGCTTAATGTTCGATCGCGATTTGACGCCTCACCCTCAATACGCTGCTTTTTACAAGTGGCTGCAAAATGATTTGCAAGCTGATGCTGTGGTTCACTTCGGAATGCACGGCACTGTTGAATGGTTGCCGGGATCTCCTCTGGGAAATACTGGCTATTCTTGGTCGGATATTTTGTTGGGAAGTTTGCCCAATCTTTATATCTATGCTGCCAACAATCCCTCGGAATCGATGTTGGCAAAACGGCGCGGTTACGGTGTTTTGATTTCTCACAATGTGCCGCCCTACGGCCGCGCTGGCTTGTACAAGGAATTAATGGCTTTGCGGGATTTGATTGCGGAATATCGGGAAGATACGGCAAAGAATTATGTGCTGAAAGAGGCTATTTGCAAGAAAGTTTTAGATAGCGGTTTGGAGGCTGATTGTCCGTTTGATGATGCTCGAAAATTGGGGATTGCTTTTAGTTTTGAGAATGTGGGAATGTTCAGTGCTGATGCTTTTAACCGCTATTTGGTGGAGCTTTATGAGTATTTGCAGGTGGTGGAATGTCGCTTGTTTTCTTCTGGTTTGCACGTTCTCGGCGAACCGCCTAATTCTGAGGAAATGACCTCTTATCTTGAGGCTTATTTTGGGGAGAGGTTATCAGAGGAACAGGTGAAAGCAATTGTTTGGCAAACCAACACAGGCAAGATGCCTGTGCCACAAACCAGCACAGGCAAGATGCCTGTGCCACAAACCAGCACAGGCAAGATGCCTGTGCCACAAACCAGCACAGGCAAGATGCCTG
>NZ_JAUBTT010000063.1:0-19699 GCF_036705125.1 Microcoleus sp. B7-D4 | reverse complement strand
TGCCACAAGAGGGGTTGGATGGGGTTTTTGAGGAGGGTTTGTTGGTGCGGGATTTGTTGTTGCAAACGACGGATGAGTTGACTAATCTTTTGCGGGGTTTGAATGGGGAATATATTTTGCCGGCACCGGGTGGGGATTTGTTGCGGGATGGGGCTGGGGTGTTGCCAACTGGCAGGAATATTCACGCTTTAGACCCTTATCGGATGCCTTCTCCGGCGGCTTATGAAAGGGGGCGCGAAATTGCTCGAAAAATTATTCAGAAGCACGTTGAGGAACAGGGTAAATATCCTGAAACTGTGGCGGTGATGTTGTGGGGTTTGGATGCGATTAAAACCCGGGGCGAATCTATTGGTATTCTGCTAGAATTGGTGGGTGCTGAACCTCTTAAAGAAGGTACTGGTCGCATTGTTCGCTATGAGTTAAAACCGTTAGCTGATGTCGGTCATCCCCGGATTGATGTGTTGGGAAATCTTTCGGGGATTTTCCGTGATAGCTTTGTGAATATTATTGAATTGTTGGATGATTTGTTCGTGCGGGCGGCGGATGCTGATGAACCGGAAGCGGATAATTTTATTCGCAAACACGCTTTAATTTTGCAGGCAAAAGGTGTGCAGAATTATTCGGCAAGGTTGTTTTCTAATCCGGCTGGGGATTTTGGTTCTTTGGTTAACGATAGGGTTGTTGATGGTAGTTGGGAATCGGGGGATGAGTTGGGGAAAACTTGGGAAAGTCGCAATGTTTTTAGTTACGGGAGGAAGGATAAGGGGGAAGCGAGGCCGGAGGTTTTGACTCAGTTGTTGCAAGGGTGCGATCGCATAATTCAAGAAATTGATTCTGTTGAATACGGTTTGACTGATATTCAAGAGTATTATGCGAATACTGGCGGTTTGAAGAAAGCCGCAGAAAAGCAGCGCGGCAAAAAGGTTAACACGAGTTTTGTAGAAAGTTTTTCTCAGGATACAACTCCGCGCAATTTAGAAGATTTGCTGCGCTTGGAATATCGAACTAAGTTGCTAAATCCTAAGTGGGCTAACGCGATGGCAAATCAAGGTTCTGGCGGCGCTTATGAAATTTCGCAGCGGATGACGGCGTTAATTGGTTGGGGCGGAACGGCTGATTTTACTGATAGTTGGGTGTACGATCAGGCTGCTGATACTTATGCTTTGGATGAAGAGATGGCGAAGAAGTTGCGGGAGGCTAATCCTGAAGCTTTTCGCAATATTGTAGGGCGAATGTTGGAGGCTAACGGGCGGGGTTTTTGGCAGCCGGATGCGGATAAGTTGCAGCAGTTGCGCGAGTTGTATGAGTTGACTGATGAGAAAATTGAAGGGGTGACAGTGTAGTTTTTTTACTCTAAATATTTAACTGGTTCCTAGGCTCTGCCTGGGAACCGATACCCAGAGGCTCTGCCTCGCGCTTCCATGAAAATTGGAGGCAGAGCCTCCGGATCTGCGTTACCAGGCTCTGCCTGGTAACGAGCTGGGGGGGTAACAACCAGCCTGAAACCCATACCTTTGTAAGGATTGAGCCAATTCGCTGCTCAAAAAAGATAGGCAGCATAATTGTTACACGCTTGCCTATCTAAAAAATAATGATACCAACATTCTACCTCATTCATTTAAAAAAACAACTAAGTTCAGCTCAATTTAAACTGATTGGAATCTTGCTACCCTTGATACAATCAGAAAAACAAGTGAGATTAAAACGGCTCTCGCGGGTAGTTCCCTATCCAATTACAACAGAAAGTCGGCGTAGAAAACTACAAAGGTTTCTCGACTTGCCGAACTTAACTATCTCACTAATTTGGTTCCCATTAATTACTTATTGGTTGATTACTTATTGCCGTGTTTGTCAAACTTTATCAAGATCAATCGACCGCAGTCAATGGGGCCGCCTTAATCTCTTTATGGTTAGCCTGAGCTGGGAGCGAAGAGCAATTCCATTATACTGGTCACTGTTGCAAAAATTGGGAAACACTAGCTTCGAGTCACAGACTACCAATTTACAGCAAGTTTTACCATTATTTTCAAAATATAAAGTCATCGTTTTAGGAGACCGTGAATTTTGTTCTGTCGATTTGGGAAACTGGCTGAGGTAAAAGGGTGTATCTTTTTGTTTAAGACTGAAAAAGAATCATCTTAATCGAAACGTAATATTTAGTTTTGCAACGGTTAGATGAATTAGGAATAGTACCAGGCACCTCTTTATATTTTCAAGGTAAAAGAGTGAGAAAAACTCAGCCTGCTACTGGATTTGATGTTGCTTGTAAGTGGAAAAGAAACTACGGGGGATGGAAAGTGGATGAAGCATGGTTTATTCTCACAGATTTAGGGTCATTGCCGGCAGCCATCAATGCTTATAAGCAGCGGATGGGTATTGAAGAACTGTTCCGAGACTGTAAAACAGGAGGCTACGATCTTGAAGGAACTAGCTTAAAAGGAGACCGACTTATTACCATGATTTTGCTCATGACGCGATCCTACAGTTCGGGAATATTTCAAGGCACGGAAATGAGCAAAAAATGAGGGAGGGGGCTTTAGGTACTAATTTTTATAAATTTCAGTGAAAATACTGAGGTTTGTAGCTGTAGTTTGTGAAACCGAACCTGTTAAAATAATATTACCATCTGGATGAGTTTTCAATTAAAAAAGTTTGGGTTTTGACTGCGGGCGATCGCGGAATGCTGGGAGATGGTTGTATAGCAGCTAGAAGTATAAATCGGGGGATTCACCATGATCAACGATCCTTTTGAAGTCCAGGTGCAACATTTTGTAGCGCTTAAGTCCAAGTATCAAGCAACAAAATATGAAGATTCATCTCCTTGTAGTCTTCTGTATCTCATTCTGCGAAAAGCTGATTTAGAATGTGCAATTACCGACTTCGAGTGGGATTGGTTACTAAACCAAGAGCTTTTGGAAACAATAGAAGCTATCGAGCAAGAGCCAGTACGTAAGGTTGAAGAACGAAGAAAACTAGATGCTAAATTTTCTCAACTCAAGTCTAAGTTCAAAGTAGCCAGACATCGCGATTTACGGCTATCCAGTCCTTTGTATCCTATCCTTTGGAAACTTGACTCAGAAAATCAGCTAACTGACTTAGAAGTTAAATACCTGCAACAACAGGGGCTTACTGAAACAGTTGCTATCGTTGAAGAGATGGCGCGATTTGCTGCACTAAAGGCTAAGTACCAAGCAACTGAATATCCAGATTGTTCACTTGATAGCCCCTTGTATCAAATCCTCAAGCAACTGGATGCACGAGAAATATTAAGTGATGTAGAGGCTAACTGGCTGTTCAACAACCAACTGGTTGATACTCTAGAAATTTTTTGGCAACAAAAAGCTGTACGGGAAGCTGAGTTTGCCCAACTCAAGGATAAGTACAAAGCTAGTGAATACGCAGAAACATCTGTCTGTAGTCCGCTCTATCAAATCCTGAAAAACCTGGATGCAGATATGCAGTTGAGCGAGTCAGAACTTAACTGGCTAGAAGAGTATCAACTTAGCGAAACGCTTAACATTGTTTTGGAGATTGAACAGACACGGCACTTTGCTGAACTGAAAGTTAAGTATAAAGCTAATGAATATGAGGATTCATCACGATCGAGCCATCTTTATAAAGTTCTCAAAAAAATTGATTTAGAAAATCCGCTAGGTGAGCCGGATATTAACTTTCTGAAAAAGCGTAAACTAACTGAGACAATTACTCTGGCGCTTGACAAATATGCTGCTAGTCTCAAGTCCAAAATTCAAGCGGGAGAGCAGTTGAGTGAGGCTGATTTGGATTGGGTGAAACAGAATGGACGTGATGATGTAATTACTTTTGCTATTGAAAACTATGTTGCTAGTCTGAAATCCAAAATCCAATCGGGAGAGCATTTAAGTGAGGCTGATATTGATTGGCTGAAACAGAATGGACGTGAAGACGTAATTACTTTTGCCCAAGAAAAGGAATTTGCTGCTCTCAAGGTCAAGTATCGGATTATAGATCGTGATTTCCCTTTCGATCCGTTTTACGCAATCATGGTCAAATTGGAGAAAGAAGAGCGTCTAGATCCTGTGTTAGTTGTTCAGTTAATACAACAGGGACTTTTAGCTAGTCATGGAAAGATTGCTATGGCTTACCACAGGCTGGAAGCGCTTTTCTACGATCGGGAATATGAGCGCACTGGAAATAAATGGAACTTGCCCAACGCCAGCAGTCATTGGCGCAAGGCAGATGAACCGGAAAGTGCATTGAAGGTGACAGAAAATCTGGACTTCGACCAAATCAAAGAAAATAAGCTCAAGTCAGCTTTGCTAACAACGAGGGGCGGTGCTTTCCGAGATATTGATAAATTAGATGATGCACAAAAGTGCGCGCTAAAAGCTATTGAGTATCAGCCTCAGAGTCATCATCCTTACACTTTGATGGGAGCTATTTGTTATGAGCGGGGTCAATATTCACAGGGCGATGATTGGTTTAACAAGGCAATTAAACGCGGTGCTGAATCAGAAGATATAGATTCCGAACTCAAGCAGGTTGTCAAAAATGCTAAAGATGAGAAGCGTCGGGAAGTTGTGGAATATCTGCTGAAAAAAAATCCGCAGCGGTATGCTTGGGCTAAGTTTTATCGGAAGCGCCAAGGCGGTGAGGATGCACAGCGCAAGAATTCCTAGCGCGGGTATGGAGTCGAGTTTTTGGCCGATTCGACTCTTTAACCAAGACAGTCCTACTTCGAGCAGGGTAAGCTTTTCAAGTTAATCGCCGCGCCTCACCCACGCTGCAAAAAGTTCGATCGCGCGATCGACCCAACCTACAATTACAATAGTCACGGTAAAGCTTACAAATAAATGGCATTAGAACTAATTCAGGCTGTCGAACAAGCAGATTCTTCCGAAGGCTTGTTAAACGCAGTCAAAGCACTGGCGGCAGCTTCCTCAAAACAAGCAATTCCTACCTTAATTACAGTGCTCGGTTACAACAACCCAGGCGCCGCTGTTGCCGCCGTTGACGGGCTGATTCAACTCGGAGAAGCTGCGGTGCTGCCGCTTCTAGAACAGCTTGACGGCTACAATTACGGGGCGAGAGCTTGGGCTGTTCGGGCTTTGGCGGGAATTGGCGACCCCAGGGGTTTGGAGATTTTGCTCGATGCAGCGGCGAATGACTTTGCTTTGAGCGTGCGGCGGGCGGCGGTTAGGGGTTTGGGGACGATTTGCTGGGAATTGATGCCGGCAGAACAAATTGCAGATGCTCAACTTCGCGCTGTGAAAACGCTACTGCAAGCGTCCCGAGATCCAGAATGGGTGGTGCGCTACGCAGCAGCGGGGGGTTTGCAAGCTTTGGCGGGTGCTGCGACTGTTAAACCGGATTGGTTAGCGGAAGTTTCGGCCAGACTTGAGGAAATCACCCAAAGCGATGAAACTACTTCAGTTAAGGCTCGGGCTTTGCTTGCTAAGAAAATATTGTCACTTGGCTAGGGTTTGGGCGATCGTCTCTTCCAAGTCCCCTTGAGTGAGAGTCGTTAATATAAAGACTTCTTGTACGGTTTTGCCCTGTCTGGCGATGATTTTAAATCCCCCGCGGATGGGTACTGACACTCTTAATGTCATGCGGGGGATGTGTCCTTTAACTTTGTTGATGACCCCAGGTGTGACTGTTTGAATGCCCATTTTTAGGGTGAGGCGCTCTAAAATTGGTATCAAACCGGGAAGGTGGGTAGAGTGATTCCAAACAAGGCGGCCTTTGGGTTGTGCGTTCATAAATATTTAACCAAATTCAACATACCCAGTCTAAGCCACCCCTGGGGGGAACCAATTTGAAATTCCCTCAACTTATGTATCCATAACGTTACTGTGCGTGTCATTGCGAGCAAACCGAGGCAATCTCAAACCGAGATTTTTGATTGCTGGCGCGCAAGCTGAGATTTGATGGCACAGAATTGTCCTGTACTTTTTGATGTTGTGGGTTGCTAACTGTCGGTTTTTCTAGTTGAGTGGCGATCGCCGCGAGCATTTCTGCTAGGCTGCAAGGTTTCTGGAGATAGCCGTCTGCTTTGAGTTCCAGGGCTTTTTCCATTTCGGAGGCTGTCATAAAAATAAACGGAATGCTGGCAGTTGCAGGGTGCGATCGCACGGCTGCGAATACTTCAAAACCGTTTAGTTCCGGCATCATGACATCAGACAAAATTAAATCGGGAATTTGGGCAGCTAACTGGATACCAACTTTTCCATTTTCAGCGCCTACAGCTTCAAAACCGCGCGATGCCAGAAGTTCTAATACGGTTTCTCGAATTAAGTTATTGTCTTCAATTACTAATATTTTGGTCATTGTTGTTACTTTTATGTTGGTTTTATTTTTACTTGTATGTTAAATTTATACCACCCGTATTTTCATAAATTCAAGTGGGCTATTGCAGCGACCCAGTTTTCGCAGCGCCCAAGCGATCGCGCTTCATCAAAATCTTTCATAAATCACTAAAACAGATTAAGAAAAATATCATGAAATTTATCAGCCCTAAAACAGACTTTGCCTTCAAAAAAATCTTTGGTTCCACCGACAGCCAAGACATCCTCATCAGCTTCTTAAATGCTCTAATTTACGCCGGTGAGCCAATCATCCAAGACTTGCAAATTATTGACCCTTACTCGGCTGCTACCGTTAGCGGACTCAAAGATAGTTATTTGGATGTCAAAGCTCGAATTACCGGCAACAAGACGGTAATTATTGAAATGCAAGTTCTGAATGTAGCCGCTTTTGAAAAACGAGTCATCTACAACTTAGCCAAAACCTATGCCAACCAACTCAAAATTAGAGAAGGTTATCCGAGATTAAAACCAGTAATTGCTTTGACGATTACCGATTTTGAAATGTTTAAAGAACAACCTGATGTTATTTCTCATTTCGTTTTCAAAGAAAAAGAGAAACTATTTGATTATCCCCATCTCCAAGTAGAAATGTTTTTTGTCGAGTTGCCGAAGTTCAAAAAAGAGTTAGATGAACTCACAAGTTTGACTGATAAATGGATTTATTTTATGAAGCACACTCCCGATCTAGAAACAATCCCAGCCACAATGGAAACAGTTCCAGAACTAGAAAAAGCTTTTCAAATTGCCAATGAAGCTAACTTAAGCTTGAAAGAGTTCCAGGATATGGAAGCCCAAGAAGCGGCGATCGAAGAACAGCGGGGAATAGTTTCTAGAGGTATAGAAGAAGGTTTGGAGCGAGCTAGGGCTCAATTGATGCAAGAAGGCCGTCAAGCAGGGATGCAAGAAGGCCGTCAAGCAGGGATGCAAGAAGGGATTAGAGCAGGTCAAAGAGCATTAATTTTGCGTCTGCTGGAGCGACGAGTAGGAGCCGTAAATCCCGATGTAGTTTCGCGGATTGGGGAATTATCGGTTGAGCAATTAGAGAGTTTGGTAGAGGAGGTAGTCGGATTTTCTAGTTTATCCGATTTAATGGTTTGGTTGGATAGAGCAGAATAAGAGAGAGAGCGATCGCTGTGAGGTTTTTTTAGGTCGATCTACTTATAAACAGCGATATTCACAAATTTCGGGCGATCGGGTAAAATATAACTTAGTGTATCGCTATTAAGTGAGGAAAAAGATATGTCAGAATTTCTCGACTTTCTCCGACATCAGTTTGCCTACGTTGCCATTGGCGAATTTAAACCAGGAAAATTTGAAGCTGCAGAACAACTTTTTGAAAAAGCCGTTGCAACTTATGCCACAGGTTTTAAGGGAGCATACCTGCTGCAATTGCCCAATACAGACAAAGGTATTGCCATCATTTTTTGGGAAAGTGTAGAAGATATGGCAGCCAATCAAAGCGAAGCTTATCAGGAAATATTGAAGCAGATGGCGCCTTTGTTTGCGAAAATACCAGACACTGATGTTTATGAAATAGTCAGTGAAATTCAGCCCAAGGGTGAATAATTAAAAATCATGCAACCGGCGCGTCATTCCCATTCCCATCGGCGTCTTTCGCCCGACTCCGCTATAAAGCGCAAAATCTGCTAAAGTGTTAATTTGCTTGATAGTAGCAGGAGCTATATCTCCCATAATTCGGTAACTAATATCGCCGACGCAGCCAATAAATTTACTGCGAGAATCCGTACTAACTTCTGTTCTGATATCGAAGAAACTGGGAAAAATAGCTTCTGTGAAAGTAGGTTCGATCGCAATCCGGCTGTACTTGTTCCAGCGATTCGCTAAACTGCCGAAAATACTTTCACGAGTGGGCATAGCACTATCATATACACCTTGCCGAAAATTAGTAGGAGTGCAAAAACTAAAAGCAATTTGGCGCTCAGTTTCCGAAGCTTTATCGAACAATTCGGCGTAAGTACAAAAGTTTACCCAAGGCTGGTTTGATTGCGGTTCGCTCAAAATATTAGTAATGTATATATTTGTCGGGCCGAGATGCCAAGGGCGAGCGAAATTAAGTTGCTGCCAAAGTTGAGTTAGGCGATCGAACAAACTGTCATCCAGCAGAGAAATTCGCCACCAAATCGGCGTATTTTCCTGAATTGCTTGCTTGTGTTCCCACTGTACAGCCGGAGATATTGTGCGGGAAGCCGGAGGCAAAACTCTCTTTTGTGGCTGGGGCGTACTGCTTTTGTAAGCCTCTTTTCTGCTTACTTGAAAAGGGCTTAAAGTGAAAGCTTTTTCATGAGATTGGTCGTGCAGGTACGCGCTCAAATCGCTGTCTACAGCACCCACAAGGTTCAAAAATAAAGCGTGGAGATGCCGTCCCGTTAAAAACTGAGATGGAATTGGTGCAACTGGCTGCAGGTTTAAAACAAGGCTGTGGGGCATTTTTAAATTATATACTGTGTCTGTATCGCCTTTCTCAGTAACATGAGGTGCTCTGGCGGGCATAGGGCATAGGGCATAGGGCATAGGGCATAGGGCATAGGGCATAGGACTCACCCCATACCTCACCACGCTTGAGAACTGCTATATATATGTTCAGCTATAGCAATCCTAAATGATTCGTGTAATTCTTGTAGGGGCAATCCCCCCGTGGTTGCCCCGATAGATAGGGGGTAGGCACGGGGAGTAGGGGTAGCACTACCCCTACATATTTATCTGAATCATTTAGGATTGCTATATATGTTCAGCTATAGCAATCCTAAATGATTCGTGTAATTCTTGTAGGGGCAATCCCCCCGTGGTTGCCCCGATAGATAGGGGGTAGGCACGGGGAGTAGGGGTAGCACTACCCCTACATATTTTTACAAATGATTTAGGATTGCTATAGTATTAATATTACAGCTAAGTTGCAACGCCAGATTAAGGAATTTTAATCACGTAAGGTGCACAGTGTGCACCCTACGTTTAGGGGAATTTGTGCGTAAGGTGCACGCTAGGTTTAGGTGGTGATATTGAGTGCGGTAAATTTTTAGGCGATCGAGATTTCGGGCGACAAATAAACATCTTGAATGGCGTGGAACAATTTTACGCCTTCTTCAAAGGGACGCTGAAAAGTTTTGCGACCGGAAATTAAGCCGCATCCCCCAGCGCGCTTGTTGATTACCGCCGTGCGAATTGCTTCTGCAAAATCGCTTTTCCCGGAAGCACCGCCGGAGTTAATTAAACCCATCCTTCCCGCATAACAGTTGAGCAATTGATAGCGAGTTAGATCGATCGGGTGATCCGTTGTTAGATCCGAATAAACGCGCTTGTCGGTTTTGCCGTAACTGTGCTCGCTAGCTTTAGCAACTGCTGCATAGCCGTTGTTGCATTCGGGCAATTTTTGCTTGATAATATCAGCTTGAATTGTCACTCCCAAGTGATTTGCTTGCCCGGTTAAATCTGCCGCAATGTGATAATCTTGGTCTTGTTTAAAGATATCGTTGCGGAGGTAGCACCACAGAATAGTCGCCATTCCGTATTCGTGAGCCTGTGCAAAAGCTTGACTAACTTCTTGGATTTGCCGCGTCGATTCCGGGGAACCAAAATAAATTGTTGCTCCGACTGCTGTTGCTCCCAAATTCCAAGCTTGTTCTACAGAAGCAAACATTATTTGGTCGTATTGATTGGGATAAGTCAGCAACTCGTTGTGATTGAGCTTGACAATAAAAGGGATTTTGTGCGCGTACTTGCGAGATACGCTTCCCAAAACTCCCAGCGTTGTCGCGACAGCATTGCAGCCTGCAGAGATTGCTAGTTTGATGATGTTTTCGCTGTCAAAATAAATGGGATTTGGTGCAAAAGAAGCGGCCGCCGAGTGTTCGATTCCTTGGTCTACTGGCAGGATGGATAAATAGCCGGTATTCGCCAAGCGTCCGCTAGAATAGAGTTGCTGAAGCGATCGCAAAACTTGAGGAGATCGATCGGTTTGAGCAAAAATGCGATCGACCCAATCCGGGCCCGGCAGGTGCAAAAAATCTTTAGAAACTTTTGCTTCATGGGTGAGCAAGTCTTCGGCTTCGTCGCCCAGCCAAGACTCGATGGAATTGGGAACTGATAGTGTAGCTGTCATAAAAAATCTCAGTAAGTGCGAAACTCAGTGGCTTTAGCCCTGAGAGGACAATGACACTTCGGCTACGCGAGCGTGGATCACACAAGCGGTTTCAACCGCATTGAATCTTTCTTTACCCATTACCGCCTTGGAGTTGTTCAATTTGGTGTACTTTTGTAATGCACTTTCGCGCTTGACAATTACCATCTCAAACTTCCCAACCCTGTACGCATAATGGTTCGCTCAATTGAGCCTCCCTTTCGGGGTAATGTTAGCTTGTCGGTCAATGTTTTAAGAGCTTTTTCGACCTGCAACACTGTTTCAGTGACTTTAAAACTGTTTAATTGCAGATGACAGAGCAAGGAACTAGCTACGCATTCCGGGGTGTCGTGACTCAAAAAACGTAGTCAATTAAGACTTAGGCTGGTCAGTACAGCTTGCAAGAATTTCTCTTACAAGCTCAATCCCTTTAGGGTTGAGTTACTGACGCAGATTTCCCTCTCAATTTCAATTGCAGGCTGATGATTGCAGACATTAGCCTTGGTGATATTGTAACGAAAAAATCATATTTTCCATCCCCTCAACGATAGACCCAGTTTTTAACAAGTTAGCGACAACAGCAGCTAGGACGCGCTACTCTATAATAAGCTGGCAGTTCAGCCGGATCGGCGCTGCCAGCGATCGCCGCTCGACTCACAACTTTGCCATCACAATGTCAAATACTTACTTCGATTCTGAAAACGCTCACAAATCCTTCGAGATGCCCGGTGCCAGGCCGCATTACAATCCCGATCGCCCTGGTCAAGTAGAACACATTTTCCTCGACTTAGTGCTGAATATTCCCAAACAAAGCTTTCGCGGCACTTGCAGCATCCGCATCAATCCCGTCCGCAGCGGCATTGACAAATTAACCTTAGATGCGGTCAACTTGAACATTGAATCGGTAAAAGTTGGCGAAACCGAGCAAAATTTCGACAGCGACGGCGAAGTGCTGCAAATTCAACTGCACGAACCAACAGAAGCTTACCAACCAATTACTATTGCGATCGAATACTCGGTCGAAAAACCCCAACGCGGCCTTTATTTCGTCGGCCCGGACAAAAACTATCCAGACAAACCAACACAAGTTTGGACTCAAGGCGAAGACGAAGATTCCCGCTTCTGGTTTCCCTGTTTCGACTATCCCGGACAGTTGGCAACTTCGGAAATTCGAGTGCGAGTTCCCAGGCAACTTTTTGCCATCTCCAACGGTGAATTAATTAGCACAAAAAACGACGGCGACGAGAAAATTTATCACTGGTCGCAAACCCAGGTACACCCGACGTACTTAATGACCTTAGCAGTCGGAGATTTCGCCGAAATTAAAGACGAATGGAACGGCAAACCAGTTAATTATTACGTGGAAAGAAGCCGCGAAGCAGACGCTAAGCGCAGCATGGGCAAAACGCCTCAAATGATTGAATTCTTCTCGGAAGCATTTGGCTATCCTTACCCTTTTCCCAAATACGCTCAAGTCTGCGTCGATGATTTCATCTTCGGCGGTATGGAAAATACTTCGACAACTTTGCTAACAGATAGGTGCTTGCTAGACGAACGCGCCGCCCTCGACAATCGAGGTACTGAAAGCTTAGTCGCCCACGAATTGGCTCACCAATGGTTCGGTGATTTAGTAGTAATTAAACATTGGTCTCACGCTTGGCTGAAAGAAGGCATGGCTTCTTATTCCGAGGTGCTGTGGACTGATAAAGAATATGGCAAAGAAGACGCGGCTTACTATATGTTAAATGAAGCCCGCAGTTATTTAGCAGAAGACAGTTCCCGCTACCGCCGCCCGATGGTTACTCACGTTTACCGCGAAGCCATTGAATTGTACGATCGCCATTTGTACGAAAAAGGTGCTTGCGTCTATCACATGATTCGCGCCGAGTTGGGCGACGAATTATTTTACAAAGCAATTCACACTTTTGTGCGGGATAACGCTCACAAAACTGTAGAAACGATCGATTTGCTCAGGGCGATAGAAAAGGCTACCGGTCGCAATCTCATGTTTTTGTTTGACCAGTACGTTTATCGTGGCGGTCATCCAGATTATAAGGTTGCTTATTCCTGGGATGGTGACAGCAAATTAGCAAAAGTTACTGTCACTCAAACTCAGGTGAAAGATAGCAAAAATGGCAACGGCAACAGCAAAGATGTCTTTGACCTAAAAATTCCGATCGGCTTCGGTTACAAGCCAGAAAAAGAAGCAAACGATGACAGTTGGGCACGTTCAACCCCGAACCTAAAAACTTTCACAGTCCGAGTGCATGAGCGCGAGCAAAGCTTCTATTTCCCTCTCGAAGAGAAGCCTGCATTTATCAGTTTTGATGTCGGCAATAAATACTTAAAGACTGTTGTTTTAGAGTATGGAATTGCGGAACTAAAAGCTCAGTTGCAGTTCGATCCAGACCCGGTTTCGCGGATTTACGCTGCCCAAGCTGTGGCGAAGAAGGGAGGGCTGGAAGCGGTGAAAACGCTGTCAGAAGTTCTCAAGAAAGAGCCGTTCTGGGCAGTACGGGCAGAAGTTGCCGGTCAGTTAGTTGAAATTAAACTCGACCAAGTTTTTGAAGGTTTAGTAAGTGGTTTAAAAGATAAAGATGCTCGTGTTCGTCGCGCTGTGGTGAATGCGCTGGGTAAAATCCAAACTCACGAAACTTATAAAGCGCTGAGATCGATCGTCGAAAAAGGCGACGACAGCTATTATGTAGAAGCCGCCGCAGCGAGTGCTATGGGCTCAATTGCAGCGGCTAACCCCGACGAAAAACCGACCGACGAACAGGTACTGAAAGAGTTAAAATTGGTGCTCAAAGAGCGTCAGGGGTGGAATGAGGTAGTGCGATCGGGTGCGATCTCCGGTTTGGCGCAGATGAAAACTTCGGAAGATGCGCTGAATTTAATATTGAAATACACAGCCGCCGGTACTCCGCAAGCTTTGCGCTTGGCTGCAATTCGAGCTTTGGGTACAATTTCGAGTGGTCAAACCAAGGTCAATTTAGAACGGATTTTGCAGCGATTGGCAGAATTATCTAAAGAGACGTTTTTCTTGACTCAAGTCTCTGTAGTAGCGGGATTAGGACAAATGCAAACTCGCAAAGCCATTCGCATTTTGCGTTCTTTAGCTGACCAAACTCCCGATGGTCGCGTTCGCCGCATGGCTGATGAAGCTGTGCAGAGAGTGCAGAAAAATGCTGGTTCTGATGCAGCGGTAAAGCAGTTGCGGGAGGAATTAGACCAGGTGAAAAAGGAGAATCAAGATTTGAGGAGTCGGATGGAGAATTTGGAGGCTAAGGCGAAGAAAGATTAGGTGTAAAACCCCATACTGGCGCAGATAAAGGCAGATATTGGCGATCGGCTTTTATCTGCTTGTCGGTAGAGGATTTCGCGCAGTTATTATAATAATATTATTGTTCAGTGGGAGTGCAGGGGAATTTCCTATTTTCCACAGAGGGGAAAAACCAAATATCTTTATTCTCCACTTTGTTGTCTCAACAGGGGAATTATCTAGAAGGTGGATGCAATTTTTATTTTTGAGTTGTCAACTGTTGATGAAGTTGCAGTAGCTTTTTCACCCTGAAATATTGCAGAAATTATGAGTATAAGAACCGCTGTATTGATAGAGCAATCGGGGGTAATTCCCTATCGCATTCAAGACGGACAAATTGAAGTAATGCTGATTACTTCTTCGGCTAGCAAGCGCTGGGTGATTCCCAAAGGATTAATTGAACCTGACATGACTCCCCAAGATTCCGCCGCCAAGGAAGCTTGGGAAGAAGCAGGTTTGTTGGGTAAAGTGTTCCCGGATTTGCTAGGAACTTACGAGTATCAAAAGTCCGGCTGTACTTGGCTGGTAGGAGTATTTTTAATGGAAGTGCAAGCAGTTCTGGAAATTTGGCCCGAAGCTACCAAGAGAAAGCGGCAGTGGGTAAGTATTCCTAAAGCAATTAAGCGGGTTAATGAACCGGAACTCAAACTCATTTTAGCCGATTTGCCTAATAGGTTCTGGTGAACAATACCCAGATATCCGACTTATTCACAAAGTCGGGTATCTAAGACTTCTCGACAAGCTGGAATCGGAAGTGCAGTCAAAGTTCAGCAATGTTAAGATTAAAATGTGCGCGATTCCAGGAGTCACTTACCAGGATTTAAGTCGCCAGACAAGATTCCGCTATACGTTTCTCAAGTGGCTTGGCTCATAAGACCCGATCGCGATCGAGTTCAAAAGGAGAGAAACTCATGTTTGACTACAAACTTGTTGGCAGTAAACTCCATGAAGTCATTAACTCATAATTTATGTTATAATTTAATTCTAGCTTCGTTTACCATAATAAATTGCCTTGGATTATAACTTTGATTGGAATCCAGCCAAAGAAAAGCAAAATATTCGCAAGCATCAATTAAATTTTCGTTTGGCATCAACTGTTTTCCGCGATCGTTCTCAATTAACAATATATGATGAAGAACACAGTCAATCGATTTTAGATTTTAGATTTTAGATTTTAGAGGCGACCCCACGGATAAATGCGGGGGCTTGAGGATTTTCGATTTTAGATTTTGGATTGATTCCACGGATAAATCACGTGGCGGGTACCACCTTTGAAATTCGTGGTCAAGATGAAGATAGATGGATTACCATAGGCTTAGATGAAACAGGAACTTTAAGGGTTGTCATCCATACCTTTGAACAAACCGATCGCACCTCCTGTATAATTCGGATAATTTCAGCCCGCAAAGCTAATTTGACTGAAACCCAAGCTTATCAAGAGAGGAAATTATGAAATCAGAGTATGACTTTTCTTCATCAGAGCAAGGCAAGTTTTACCATCCTGATGCTACGTTTCATTATCCCATTTATCTCGAACCAGATGTCGAGGAATTTGTGACTAAAATTGCTGAGCATAAAAAGATTGAGGTTCAAGTTTTGGTCAATGAATGGCTGAGAAATAACATTAAACTAATTCAAAGTATTGAGTAGGTGAGAAACCCGGTTCCTTTTCTCAAGTGGCTTGGCTCATAATGCCCGATCGCTATCGCTCCCAGAAGGAGATAGGATCATGTTTGACTATAAACTTGTAGAAAGTAAACTCCATGAAGTCAATCGATTTTAGATTTTAGATTTTAGATCTTAGAATTGAAGACTTGACCCCACGGATAAATACGTTCGGCAAGTTTCATCGGATACAGGTTTTTTATTTCCCAGGTCCTGAGTCTGCGAAGGAATGAATGCGGGGGCTTGTACCCTAGATGCTTTCGGTCATTAACATCGTGAAACCACAACTGTCAGACACTCAAATAGAATTTATGGTTTCAAATATTCAGGCGGGCGAGTGGAATCTGGCGTTAGAGACTTTGTGCGATATTCTCATTGAAGAAGAAATTCCCATAAATTTAAAGGTTTATGAACTTTGGCAAGAAGTGGGCAATATCTTGAACATGGAACGGGAAACTTGGGAGATGTTAAAAGTCCACGTAACTCTTTGAGAATAGAATATGTAGATGCGATCGCTGCAAATCCCAGAGAAATTGCAGCAACAAGTCCATAAGCCTGAATACAGATTAAGCGTTAGCTGAGAGGAAAGGAATACTTTCGGCTAAGTTATCCTTAACTTCTATTCCCTGTTTTCTCGCCCAAAACTGGCTTAAAAAGTGAATTTGCCGCAAGCCGACAACTAAATTTAAACCGGGTACAAAAATCCACCAAACTGTTAGCGGTTCTTTGATTCCTTCTTGGCGGTACAATTCGTTAACTGTGTTGTAAAGTTTGAACTGCACGATGTAAATCCAAGCAATACCCAGCAAGGAAAACCAACCAAACCATCCGGGAACGTCAGGGTCGAATATTCGCAAAGCTTGGGGGACGGCTACTCCTAAAACAAAAGGAAGCAAGCAAAGAGTTCCCGACCAACCGCTGCCGTTATAGCGACGCAATTCTTCTTGAATAATCCATTTGTACCATCCGTAATATAGCAGCAAGCTGACTGCCGACAGCAAAATTAGTCGCCACAAAGAGCGGGGTTTACCTAAAGGTTTGTCGGACATATTTAGATGTAAGATATGAATTGCTATCTTGATTATATTAACATTTGTTAATTATTGCAAAATCATTTCTCGAATCGATCGCGCTGTTGCAGGGGCCAGCAGAACACCGTTGCGATAGTGGCCGCTGGCGATGAGAACGCGATCGTTACCGGGAAGCGTCTCAATAATGGGGGCCGGCCGCCCTTCCGGCCGCGGGCGCAATCCTGACCATTTCCTGATGATTGAGGCGAATGCTAAGCCCGGATAAAGGGATGTCGCCCTCGCCATCACTTGCGCCAACATATCAGCATTCGCCTGAATTTCCCCGCCATTTTCGGAAAACTCCACCGTCGCCCCCACCCAAAATTCCTGATTTCCCACAGGGACAATGTGAACGTCATCGCAAGTAATTACCGGGCTAAAATCTGGGTTTCCTACAGGATTGGGCGTCAGCAAATGCAGCGCTTGTCCCAACACCGGGCGAATGTCAACCAACTGATTTAACGATGCAGTCACAGCAGCAGAACCCAAACCAGCCGCCACAATTAGTCGATCGAAATTTTCAGCAACAGGCAAGATGCCTGTTCCACAAGACTTATTGACAGCAATGGAAGATGCGAGTTGAATCTCAGACACCTGAGAATCCAACTCAGTAATGCCTTGAACTTCCACTCCAAACTCAAAATTAACTCCTTTGAGTTTAGCAGCCTCAACCAAAGCCAAAGTTAGCGCCGTCGGATCGACTTGTCGGTCTTGAGGCGAATAAATCGCAGCAATAATCTTATCATTTAAATAGAGATGAGGGCAGCGACATCGCACTCGTTCCCGATCCCAAAGTTCCAATTGCCAACCTTGAGATTGGCGAGTTGCTATCAACTTTTCCCACTTACTTAAATCCTCTCCCTCCGAACAAAGCATTAAAATTCCCTGTTTGTTAAAAGGAATTTTTCGCCCTGTAACTGCTTCCAATTCAGGAATCAAAGTTTCGTAGCGCTGAAGGCTGGTTTCCCTCAACTGCCAATTTCTGCCTTTAGTTTTGTGGCTGATAACTCCCATCAAAACACCGAGTGCAGCGCCAGTCGAACCTTGTGCCGGCGGCTGTTTGTCGAACACAGTAACTTTCAGTTCGGGAAATTGACTTAGTTCAAAGGCGATCGAAGCCCCAACAATACCGCAACCAATAATTGCAACACGAACCATTCAATTTTAGATTTTAGATTTTAGATTTTAGATTAACTGCTTCCTAGGTTTTGTCCATATAAACCTTTTTCGGACGGGCAAGATGCCCGCCCCACAAGAAAACTAATTCTTTCTTTGTGGAACAGGCATCTTGCCTGTTTTTGACAATGATACGCCCCACAAGAAAACTAATTCTTTCTTTGTGGAACAGGCATCTTGCCTGTTTTTGACAATGATACGCCCCACAAGAAAACTGATTCTTTCTTTGTGGAACAGGCATCTTGCCTGTTCTTGACAATGATACGCCCCACAAGAAAACTGATTCTTTCTTTGTGGAACAGGCATCTTGCCTGTTCTGGATGCCAGATGTGAGTTAAGGCTAGTTAAGCTTTAGGAATTAGCTGCAAGAAGGTATCGAAATCATTGACAGCTTTTTGATAGCTGGCCGTGACTTTTGCATAGTCAAGCTCTTTAGCAGCAAGGTCAATGTTAACCAAATCGGTAAACAAACTCTTAGTTAAATCAACAGCTTGCTGTTGAGAACTAGGCAACAAACTCCCAGAGACGGTTTTCATTACATTCCGCAAGTCGCCTAGAGGCCCGTGAATGTAAGTTCTGGTATCAACCCAATTCCGTTTTTGAATTAGGGTTCCCAGTTTATCCATGCGCGATCGCAACTCTGTCAGGGTAGGAACATAACGCTGAATTTGCTGGATCTGGGCTGCTGTGTAAGTCGTTGGAACTTTTGCTTCGACACTACTGCAACTAACCAGAAATGCCATCAAAAACGCCATCATCAAGGCAAAAATTGAACGGGGACGAGTCATGTCGATTTTAGATTTTAGATTTTAGATTTTAGATTGCTCGTTGCGAGCGGGCACAGGGCGGGTACGGGGTTGCTCGTGTTCGTTCCAAGGCTCTGCCAGGGAATGCAGCTCGGCGATGAGCTGGTTCACTGACCTAGCACCGAGAGTTATGTACAAAATATTATTTTACCTCCTGGCGGCGCAGAAAAGTTATCACAGCATCGCCAACTTTTTCTGACCAATGTTCTTGAGGATAATGCCCCGCTTGTTCCAGTGTGACTAACTCTGCATTTTGCAGGGAACCGACTAGCTTTTTAGCAGGTTCAACACTCAGCCAAGGGTCTGTCAAACCCCAGACAAATAAAGTTGGTCGAGTCCATGCTTTCAAGCCGGATTCAATTTCGGCCATTGACTGCGGCAATTGAATATTGCGGACTGTATTCATCAGCGATCGACCTGCATCCGAACTCTTCAAAAACGGGCGACGGTAAACATCTAAATCCTTGTCTGATATTGTCTGGCCGCTGCCACCTTCGAGAGTTCTGTCAACCAAAAGCGGGTCTTGCGTCATCATATCGCCAATAAAAGGCAGCCCCAACTGCTGCATTTTCCAAGGCAATTTTATATCTGCTGAAACTGGTGTATTGATGACAGCTAAACGCTCAATTTTATCTGGATTCCGCAAAGCGTATTGAATACCGGCTGAAGCTAAAAATCCTTGGACAACGAGGTAAAATCGGTCTAATTCTAGAGCTTGAATAAAGCCAGCGAGGGCGTCAACAAAAGCATCGGGAGTGTAGGCAAAGTCGCGCTTGTCTGGTTTTGTCGATCGCCCGTAACCCACCCAATCTGGGGCGATCGATCTAAATCCCTGGGCCGCCAAATCCGGCATCATTACAGTCCAGGTAAAACTCTGGGACGGCAAACCGTGCAGCAGCAGTACGGGCGGTTTACCAGTTTCGTTAACTGGATTTGTTTCCCGATAAAACCATTGCAGCGGGCCTACTTCAACTATTTTCTCATCAATTGACATTATTTTACTGGTTATTTATCAAACAATAAGGCGGGGATTACCCGCCCTACTTACCTAATAGTTGGGTGTACACAGAGTACCTTATACCAATTTTTTATGAGGCCCCGTAGAATCCGATCCCCCCTAGCCAAGAGGGCGGGCACGGGGAGTAGGGGTCGCACCGCCCCTACAAAGGGGGGGACAA
>NZ_JAUBTT010000062.1:0-52535 GCF_036705125.1 Microcoleus sp. B7-D4 | reverse complement strand
CTCATTATTGTCTCGGATGATTCACTTTTACGCCCTCAATCCGTCTATGTGCCAGTTGGGGGTGCGGAATGTGGGTTCAATTGGGCGATCGAACTTTCCAACAATTGCTTTTCCTGCTGGAGTTTTGCTTCTAAGTTTTGAATTTGTTCCCGGCGGGCTTCAACTTCAATCAAGCGGCGAGACAATTCTTGACTCTGCAAAGTGAGAGATTGCCTCCAATCTTCTGCTTTCTGTGCTTCTTGCTGCAAAAAATCGGGAGTAAAACCTGTTGTTAAATATTTCTCTACTAATTGTAGTACCCAGTTTGTAGCTGCTTGAATATGCAAAACCTGGCTATTTTCGTCAACATTTGCTAATACTAAAATCCCTTCATTTAAAACATTCGTTGCAGAGTTAATTGGATTTTGAGCAAAATCTTTCGGTAATGTCAAGAAACATTCTTCACTAAGAAGAGCCCAAGTATCATCAGAATTTTGGCAAGCCAGCAATTGCAGGGCGGGTTCGCCTAAAATTTCCTTCTTTTGTACTTGGGCTAAATATAACATGAGGGTAATTAGTAATTGGTAATTGGTGATTAATTGCCCGTGTTAGCACAATTAATTCTATTATTGAAACCAAATTTGTAGGGGCGGGTTCGCCAACCATTTATGGTAAACATCAATAATACTATAAACCCGCCCCCGCCCACCAACAATAAAAATGTACGATGAATTTAGAGGTAAAATTGTGATGTAAATAATGGCTGAGGAGAGGGCGGGTTTACGAGATTGTTTGTGTATTTCATAGATGGCTGGTTAACCCGCCCCTACGGGATTTTGGGATGTTTTTATACAGCGATCGCCCAGCATAATAAAAATGATAATCTCCTCAGAAACCGGGTTTCTTTCAATATTTTTCGTTACTCAACCGAAAAATTCGTAGAAACCCGGTTTCTCACCCCACCCGCGACTAATGACTGCTGACTAATGACTAATGACTCCTTAAAACACCTTTAGCCGATCGCGCAAAATCTCCGCTTGTTTTTCCGCTTCCGCCAAAGCATCCCTCGCGCCCTGAACCACATCAGGAGTAGCCTTATCCACAAACTTCTGATTAGTCAAGCGCGCCGCCGTATGCTTAATTTCAGCTTCCACCTTACTCAACTTCTTCTCTAATTTAGCACGCAAAGCCGCCAAATCCACCACCCCAGCGAGAGGAATCAATACTTGCACAGTACCCACAACCCCAGCAATTGTCTGTCCCAAATCTGCATCCACACTAGCAGTAACTGTCAGATTTTCGACTTTTGCCAAATCCTGAATGTAAACGCCTCCATCTGAGATGATTTGGCGTTCTTTCTCGCTTTCGCTTTGCAAAATCGCCGTCACCTTCACACTGGGTTTGATATCAGCATCGGCCCGCAAATTGCGAACTGTGCGAATTGTACCGAACAACAACTCAAACTGCTGTTCCAAATCAGCATCAATTAGCGAGGAATCCGCTTCAGGATAAGCTTGCAAAGCCAAACATTCACCATCACCTGTTTGAGTCAGAGTGTGCCAAATCTCCTCAGTAATGTGCGGCATAAAAGGATGCAGTAGTTTCAGAATCCCTTCCAACACAAAAGCAAAAGTTTGCTGTGCCACTTTCTTAGAATTTGGTTCAGCATCCTGTTGCAAGCGAGACTTGACTAACTCAATATACCAGTCACAGAAATCGCCCCAAATAAACTCATAAAGTCCCTTCGCCGCTTCCCCCAAACCGTAATTTTCCAAACAATTGCGGCTTTGCTGCACAACTTGATTGTAGCGAGAAAGAATCCAGCGATCGCACAATTCCAACCCTACTTCTCTCCCCCCCTCGGTAAGGGCGGGTTGGGGGGGGTGAGGAATTCCCAACTGCTGCGGCGTCTGTCCCTCCAAATTCATCATCACAAACCGGGCCGCATTCCACAACTTATTCGTGAAGTTCCGCGAAGCTTCCACCGATTTCGATTCATCAGTTTTGCGATCGTACTCAATGCGAATATTTTGGCCTGCCCCTACCACTTCCTTAACCAAAGTGTAGCGCAAAGCATCAGTACCGTACTTACCAATCAACAGCAGCGGGTCGATACCGTTATTTTTACTCTTAGACATTTTCTGACCGTTTTCATCCAACACCAAACCGTGAATGTAAACAGTATCAAAAGGCATCTTTCCAGTAAAATGTCCGGCCATCATCGTCATTCTAGCCACCCAGAAAAAGATGATATCAAAACCTGTAACCAAAGTAGTTGTCGGATAGTAAAACTCCAAATCTTTAGTTTCGTCAGGCCATCCCAGAGTTGAGAAAGGCCACAACCCAGACGAAAACCAAGTATCCAATACATCTGGATCTCTTGCTAACTGCACGTCATTACCAAACTTAGCCGTTGCTTTTTCCCTAGCTTCAGCTTCATTTTTTGCCACCACAAACGGCGTCGTGTCAGTAATTTCGCCCTGGGTTTCGCTAACAGCATACCAAGCCGGGATTTGGTGTCCCCACCACAATTGCCGGGAGATACACCAATCCTTCAGCTTCACCAACCAATCCCGATAAACCTTTGTCCATCTGTCAGGAACAAAGACTGGTGAGTTACTTTGATCTAATGCTTCTAAAGCACGTTGAGAAAGAGGCTCTATCTTCACAAACCATTGAGTAGATATCAAAGGTTCCACCGGAACTTTGCCGCGTTCGCTGTAGGGAACTGTATGTTTATAATCTTCTATTTTAACCAAAACCCCGTCAGTTTCTAAGCGCTGCACCACATTTTTCCGGGCAACAAATCGGTCTTGTCCCTGGAACTTTCCGGCATTTTCATTTAAAGTGCCGTCCTTATTCATAATGTTAATAAACGGCAAGTTGTGACGCTTACCCATCTCGAAGTCATTCGGATCGTGGGCAGGAGTCACCTTGACACAACCAGTTCCAAAAGTCGGATCGACAAACTCATCAGCAATGATTGGGATTTCGCGATTGACGATCGGCAAAGTGACAGTTTTACCGATAAGATGTTTGTAGCGATCGTCCTGTGGATTCACCGCCACCCCAGTATCACCCAACATCGTTTCCGGCCGAGTCGTCGCCACCTCCAAATAACCAGAACCATCCGTCAAAGGATAGCGGAAATGCCACAAATGGCCGTCAACTTCCTGCTGGTCTACCTCCAAATCCGACACAGCAGACTGACTCGCCGGACACCAATTCACCAGGTAATTGCCGCGATAAATCAGCCCCTCATCGTACAGGCGGACAAACGCTTCTAAAACCGCAGCGGATAAGCCTTCATCCATCGTAAAGCGTTCGCGCGACCAATCGACAGACACGCCCAAACTCCGCAATTGATTAGTAATAGTATTGCCCGATTCAGCTTTCCACTCCCAGGCCCGTTCCAAGAATTTTTCTCGGCCTAAATCGTGGCGAGTTTTGCCTTCTGCTTTGAGTTGCTTTTCGAGAATAGTTTGAACGGCGATGCTAGCATGATCCGTTCCCGGTAACCACAGGGTATTGCGTCCAGTCATGCGGTGATAGCGGACGAGGACATCAATCAGCGTCTCTTCAAAAGCGTGTCCCATGTGGAGACTGCCGGTGACGTTGGGTGGCGGGATGACTACGCAGTAAGGTTCGCCGCCTTTTTCGGGGTCAGCTTTGAAGGTTTGGTTGTCTTCCCAGTATTTTTGCCATTTGGCTTCGGTGGCTTGGGGGTCGTATTGGGGGGGTAGGTTTGCGGTCATGGTGGCTTCGGAGTTTGATCTTATTTATGATTGTGCCATAGAAGGGAGGAGAAGAGTTTTGAACCGCATCCGTGTCAGAGGCAGAGGGAAGAGCGATATTCAAGGCGGGGAGTGTCAAGTTAAAATGAAGGTAAAATTAAAAGGTTTGATGGCATTATGAATGTAGCAGCACTTCGACATCAAATCGATCGATGGCTCGATCGACTTTCTCCAGAACATCTGGCATTAGTTGCGAGTTTTATAGAGTTTCTAAGCCAAAAGCAACGTCAGGGGGTAATCATTTCGCAAAATAATCTGCCAGAGGTTTTCTCAGCAGAAATCCAAGAGATGCCTCCTGCTAATTCTTTTAGTATTCCAGAACCCTCAGAAATTGACGGAGAGGGCCAATCTAAAGCAGCGCTGCTACAAGATTTTCGGCAAGCTTGGCACGAAGCCATGACTGGGCAAACCATTTCGGTTGCTCAAATGTGGGAAGGAATTGAAAATGACTGACTTGCCCTTAATTCAAGTTATAGTTTCACCAACCTTCAATCGCAATTTACGCACTCTTGCAAAAAAATACCGCAGCATTCGCAATGATATTCAACCCATTATCGAACAACTCACACGGGGAGAACTGCCAGGAGATCGAATTGCTGGAGTGGGTTATGCAGTCTTCAAGTTGAGAGTCCGAAATAGCGACACTCAAAAAGGTAAAAGTGGTGGATACCGTTTAATTTACTACGTCCAAACAGCAACGGGAATCATTTTGCTGACCCTTTACACCAAATCCGAACAAGTCGATATTGCAGCCGAGGATATTCAGAACATTATTACAGAATACGAGCAGCAGCAGAGCGAAGATCGAGAGGATATCTAAGAGTTGGGGAATCTTGCGCCGTCGAATATGAGGTTTCGACATTTTCAGTGGAAAAATCCTTTTAATATCTTATTTGACAGAAATCCCTAATCCCAAACCCGCATTCTATCGGAGAAAGCCACGATTTTGCAGAGAAATCGGTTTTCTTTTTGCCTTAGTCCTACTGGTAAAACAAATTGAAATAATTAAGAATCGCAATGAATAACATTTGTTAAACTCCAGGAATTGCGTTTTTTGTTCTCAAACTCAAACAAAAGTTTATAGTTTGTAGGCGGGTTTAACATCGTATAGCAACACAGGCGACTGCTATCTGTCGATTATTTCACCTCCTTATAATCCACCCCATAACTCGTATCTCTCCCCGACAAATACGTCGTTTTCCCAGTTAAAGTCTCCAGAGTTTTTTTCGTTTCAGCCGAAGTAATCGAATTCAGCGGCACGCCGAACTTGCTAGCCAAACCAGCGGCGACGCCCACACCTTGTCCTTGATAAATATTCACCGTCGCAATTCGCCCGACGGATACAGCCATACCGACATAACCGGACGATCGCCCGACAATGGCTAAATTCTTGACTTTGCTAGCCAAAGCGCTTTCTATCCCGAAATTATAGACTGGTAGCGGCGGAATTCTCGCAGATAAATTCTTGACTCCGCCCCGCATATCGAAATCGTAGGAAAAACTGCCGATCGACTTTTCGGGTACTGTTCCCCCTTTGATAATCTCCTGCCCCGTTAACGGATCTACCACATCGCGAACGTTCAAAGTTTGCCTGATATAAATCTCGTCCGGAAGAAATACTCTCACATCTTTACCAGACTTCTTTTGTAGCCAGTATTGGAGAAATGACATTTCTCTAATCATTTCAGGAGTCGGTTTTCTGCCGTTAGCTTCCATCTCCATTATTTTGTCAACTTGGTATTTAAACAGAAACCCGTTCCAGGACAGCACATTTTTGTTATAAACGCAGACATTGCCTTTATCAAAAAAGAATCCTTTATTTTGGCTAAAGGGCAGATTTCTGTCTATGTGATACGCTGCTCCTATAGCTACGCTTCTGATGTCGTAACCGTCTGTATATGGCTGATAAATCGTGCTCCAGAAATTCCTCATCCAGAATTTTGTACTAGCCGGATCTTTAGATTTTGTAATGCTTTCTTTAATCTTTTTTACCAAAGGCCGATCGTATAGAATTTCATCTTCTATACTGCGGAATTCGGACATCGTTATCCCTGTAATTCTCGGAACTACAGAGACAGCTAGAGTTTCATTTTTGGATTTTATATTTTGAGATTGATATCCTGTATAATAAGATAATCCTGCTTTTCTTGCCAATTCAGCGTCTTGAGTTACGTCAATAAAAGAGTGGGCTTTAATTGTTAAATTTCTGCCTGTTACTTCGGCATATTCGAGTTTTTTATCTACGACGTGGGGAGTAAGAGTTGAGTTGGAAATAACTTTGACTCCTGCAGCGGAAAGCATCTGTTTGAGAGCTCGATCTGCCTTTTTTGGATCTAAGCAAGATTCGGGCGCATCGGCTTTATCTAAGAATTCCTTAAAACATTGGGCGTAGGGTTGGCGATACCAACCGGGGATTTTATCTACATCGATGTAAGCTAAACCGCCGCGGGTGAGTAACCCGCCCAAAGGAGCACTTCCGTAGTTCGATCGCACGATCGCAACTTTGCCCTTTGCGCCTAAAGTTTTCTTAGCCCATATCGCCGCACATATCCCCGGTACTTCATCACCATATACTACTACATCAAACTTTTGCTCCGGTGATTTTTTGGGAGGTACCGGAGGGGGGCTGCTGGGTTTTTGCTGCTGAGTTCCAGCGTCTAAGGTGGCACTTGCTGGGTCTCTATTTGCGATAAAATTCTTTATTTCTCTGAAAGCCGGATAATTAAGTAAAAGTTCTAGGGCGGCAAAGATGATTGCAATTGAAGCTAATTTCTTGAAAGTAGAGAGCATTCAGTTGACTCGTTTATAAATTTGCATTACCTGAAAGCGCAGTTCAGGGTTTACGGAGTTGAATATAGCACGTTTAGATAGTTTCGACACAAGTTTAACTTTTCCGGGAACAGTTGTTAGCGGTTTTGCCAGTGTTACTGGTTTGGGAGGGCTATTGATGTGGGTAAGGATGGTGGGTGCGATCGTACTTTATGACTCCCGACTTTCCCAGCCGCTTGTAATGTGATACTAAGACGGAAGTAAGGGCGAGATAGCCACCCCAATCATTGACTCAGTGGTAAATTTAGATCAAACTGAGGTATTGCGGTAACTTGAGGAGGTAGAAAAAAGTGACAGAAGAAACACAGGTGACGATTGAAGAGATTGACGAAACATCCCCCCATTTAGAAACTGTTATAGCCCTAGGTGATGCCAATAAAAAAACTCTGGGTTTTTTTACAGAAGGTGCTTTTCGCAAAAGTGCAAGAGATCGGGTGATACTTATAGCACTCAATTCTCAAAAAAATTGCATTGGCTATCTGCTTTACCGACCAGTGCGTCGCAGCAACATTATTGTTATCGTTCATCTCTGCGTCGATCCTGCATATCGCGGTCGGGGTGTTACTAAACAGCTAGTCAATTCCCTCAGCCAAAAAAGTCAGAATTTTTATGGAATTCAACTCAAATGCCGTCGCGATTATGGAATAGACAGAATGTGGGAAACACTGGGTTTTATTCCTCTCAACGATCGACCTGGAAGAAGTAAGGAGGGTAAACTGCTTACTGTTTGGTGGTTGGATCACGGTCATCCAACTATATTTTCTCAAGCTGCTGCACAACAACTTGAGTCTAAAATTTGTGCTGTTATTGATACAAGTATTTTCTTAGAATTACACGGTAATGAAGATATTGAAAGCACGGAATCCGACTCTCTACTTGCTGACTGGTTACAAGATTATTTGGAATTGTGTATTACCGATGAGATTTTTAAGGCAATAAACGCGATCTCTGAGGTCGCTCTAAGAAAGCGTAAACGCCTGTTAGGGGAGAGTTTTACTAAAATCCACTGCGATCGGCAGACACTTGAAACAAAATTTAACTCTCTAAAACGTCTAATTCCCAGTATCAATCTCGATGAAATAAACGACTCCTTAGTTCGTCAATTAGCACAAGCTATTGCTGCTGATTACTTAATTTTCTTAACTCGCGAACCCAAAATATTAGCTTTAGCAGATGCCGTCTATGAAAACTTTAGTTTAGCAATTATGACTCCTACAGATTTAATTGTTAAACTGGATGATGTTCGCAGAGATACTCAATATCAACCGGTACGGTTTGTCGGCATACAGAATCTCACCATTCAACTAATTGATAGCAAATTTGATAAATTACTGTTAACCAACTGTTTTTATGCGGTTGATAGGGCAGAAAAAATAGCCGATTTTCAGAGAAATCTGCGCCAGATAATTGCCAACCCAGATAAATTTAAGTGTCATGTCGTTTTAGATGGTGAAAATCAACCCCTTGCTTTAATTGCCTATTGTCAATATAAAAATCACGAATTAGAAGTTACAATGCTCCGAGTTAAACGCGGTGCTCTAGCAGCGGCACTTTCACGGTACTTACTTTTCCACTCCATATCAGTTTCAGTAAAAGAAAACAGGCAATTTACGAGACTTACTGACCAGTATTTCGATGAAATTGTTATACAAGCTATTCAAGAAGATGCTTTTGTTCGAGTTAATGATGGGTATTTAAAGGCAAATCCGCCTGTAGCAGAAACAGCAGCAGATATGTCTCAAAAACTGGCAAGCCTAGCCCAAATAGGGCAAGAATATAATTTTTGCATGAAAATTGCAGAGACGCTTAACACTCCCGAATTAATTCAAGATATAGGAACGATGGCAGAGCTAGAACGTCGCCTTTGGCCTGCTAAGATTATTGATGCTGACCTGCCTACTTTCATGATTCCCATTCAACCCAGATGGGCCAAAGACTTATTCGATGAAGAGTTAGCTAAGCAGTACATTTTTGGCTCTCAAATTGAGCTAGCGCTAAAACGGGAACTTGTATATTATAGAAGCAAGTGGGCTAATGGTGGCCTCAGACCGGGTGTTATTGGTAGAATTTTATGGTACGTCAGCTCCAATTCCTCATTTACTCTGGGGACAAAAGAGGTTAAAGCTTGCTCTAGACTAGAGGAAGTTATCATAGACAAGCCGGAAAAACTCTATCGACAATTTCGCAGCTTAGGAGTATACGAATTAAAAGATTTAATGACAATAGCCAAAGACGAACCAAAGGCAGATATCATGGCGATAAGATTCAGCCACACTGAGCTTTTCCCTAACCCATTGACATTAAAGAGAATTCAGGGAATACTGGGTAATAAGATAACGGTTCAAAGCGTATTTAGGCTTCCAGAAACTAAATTCGGAATCATTTACAAAGAAGGAACCGCGACCTAGAAAGAGGATAATCACAAATGTCAAATATCTTATTATTATCTATTCGTCCCGAGTACGCAAATAAAATATTCGATCGTACAAAAACAGTTGAACTGCGTCGGGTTCGCCCTCGACTTTTGAATGAAGGAGATCGAGTGGTAGTCTATGTTTCATCTCCCGAAAAAGCTGTAGTTGGTTCTTTCAAGGTGGATAATATTGTTGAAAAACCCGTCACAGAGCTTTGGGAGGAAGTTGAAAAAATAGCAGGAATTAGCCATGAAGATTTTTATGATTATTACCAAGGTGTAAAACTAGGTATAGGTATCTTTTTAAAAGATATTCATAGGTTTAGTCAGCCAGTAGAGTTACATCGTTTAAGAAACAAGTTACCTAACCTTAAACCGCCACAGAGTTTTCGATACCTGACAGCTAATCAGTTTAACATTGTCACTTCATTAGGAGAACGTTAGACAGGAAGTGTTGCTGAAAAATATTAATTAATCGAGAGTTTTTGAGAATAGCATGGAAGCGGAAAAAAGGGCTGAGTTTGTCAAATTATTTCAAGAATTTGTCAATTCATATCCATACACTCCCGATGGATTGCGTCACATAGCCGCTTACAAGGAGCAGCGTCAGCAGGGGCGTCGAAATTTTGAAGAGATCGCTGCTGCTGCTGAGTCTGGAGAAGATGTGACTGAATCTATAATGTTGAAACTTCTACCTTACGAAGACTCTCCTACTAATCGACAAAGGGGAGCCTGGATTCATATTAATCCGTGCATAATAAAAGGGTTATTATGGAATTCCAAATCGTATAAAAAATTGTCATTAATAGCGCCAGTAAGAATGGCCGAATTAATTTTTTATTTAGTCTGCTGTTGTAACGACGATCCGAGTCAGCTATATTCGGCCTGTAGAGAGTTTTCAGAAGAAATGCGCGTTTCCTTGTTCGGCGAGATAGGGATGCTAACGCCTATCCTCAATGCTCTCCGTCCCGATGACTTTCTCGCGATTAATGACAAGTCAATACAGGTTATTAACTATTTCGCCAATACTTCGTACAGCAAACAGCTAATAGACTACTCCTATGCTAACTTAACCGGACACAAGCTGATCAAAGAATTAACTAAAGAAATGCAGCAGACTGGCGTTCCATCTATCCGAGAGGACGATGTATTTGATATGTTCTGCCACTGGCTGATAGAAATAAAAAAATATGACTTTCCTAGTAACGAAGTGCCATTATTAGATGAGGCAATTGTGTTTGAATACGCTGTAGAAGAAGTACAGTTGCAACCGGAATATCTTTTGAACCAATGTGCCGAAGAAACTGGCTTTGACGAAACAGAACTAAAGCGCTGCATACGCGCCATCCACCGCAAGAAACAAGCTATCCTGCAAGGCCCGCCCGGAACCGGAAAAACCTTCCTTGCTCAAAAACTAGCCCAATACTTAATCGGTGGCGGTGACGGCTTTTCAGACATTATTCAATTTCATCCCGCTTATACTTATGAAGACTTTATTCAAGGCATCCGGCCGCAGAGTCAAGATGGGGAATTAACTTATCCCATAGTTCCCGGCAGATTCCTCGAATTTTGCACAAAAGCTGAGTCTTGTCAAGACACTTGCGTTCTAATTATTGATGAAATTAACCGTGCAAATTTATCTCAGGTGTTTGGAGAGTTAATGTATTTGCTTGACGATCGCGATCGCACTGTTAAACTAGCCAGCGGTAAACTATTTAGAATCCCTAAAAATGTCCGCATTATCGGCACAATGAACACCGCAGACCGTTCTATTGCCTTAGTCGATAACGCACTCCGCCGCCGCTTTGCATTCATTCCCGTCTATCCAAACTATGAAGTGCTGCGACAGTATCACCACAGAGAGGAAACAGGTTTTCCAGTTGATAAATTAACTAGCATTCTAGAAGATGTCAATCGCACAATTAACAACAAACACTATGAACTAGGCATCTCTTTCTTTTTGACAAAAACATTAGCTGAAGATATCCAAGATATTTGGGAAATGGAAATTGAGCCATACCTCGAAGAATACTTCTTTGATAACCTGGAAAAAATGGATGAGTTTCTCTGGGAGAATATCAAGACAAAATTGGGCTATTGACAATCTAACGCCGATACCGTGGCGTTACTGCATCCACCACAATTATGAAACCAGAATCCCGCCGAATTATAGAACTTACAGAATATAAATTAGCAACTTTTGAACAAGACTCAATCCCCGAATCAGTAGGAGAAAAAATATACCATAATTATGCCAAGGAAATAGAGATAGAATTTCCCAACTTTAAAACAAAATATCAATGGCACTTAAAATCTAAAGGCAGAGTGGGCAACCTTCCCATCACTCCAGAATTTCACATCGCCATCCGCCCCAAGGTTCCCATAAACAACCTCTTCGGAATGCTTGACTATGCCTACAAACTTAATATCAATTTTCCGAAGGGACAGATTGAGTGCGAATCTTTAGAACAAGTCTATGAACGATTAGCTAACATTCTTGCCCAAAAAATTCTAGAACGCTGTCGCAAAGGATTATATCGCGATTACTTATCCAAAACCGAAAGACTCGCCTACATTCGCGGCCGCGTCGATTTGCGGTCAGCCCTGCAAAAACCTTGGGATGTTAAACTAAAATGCCACTATAACGAACAAACAGGCGATATTGAAGATAATCAAATACTCGCTTGGACACTCTTCATCATTGGCCGCAGCGGTTTGTGCCGTGAATCTGTTTCATCCACTGTGCGAAAAGCATTTCACGCACTCCAAGGATTTGTTACATTAAAACCTTTTAAATCAGAAGCTTGTATTGATAGAAATTATCACCGTTTGAATCAAGATTATCAACTTTTACACGCCTTATGTCGATTTTTTTTAGATAACACGGGGCCGAGTCACGAAACAGGCGATCGCGAAATGCTCCCTTTTCTCATAGACATGGCTAATTTATATGAACAATTTGTCGCTGAATGGCTCAAAGCAAATACACCAAAAGGCTTTTTTGTAAAACAACAACACCGAGTCACACATGACCAAAACTATTTCGATCGGATTGACTTACTGCTGTGCGATAGTGAAACAAATGAAATCCTGTATGTCCTGGATACTAAATACAAAATTCCCGATAAAGTAGACAATACGGATCGTAATCAAGTAGTTACCTACGCAACGCTACTAAACTGTAAAAATGCAATTCTCATCTACCCTCAAAATCTCAAAGCGCCCATAGACAAACAAATTGGCGATATCCGAGTTCGCAGTCTAACTTTTTCCCTAGATAGCGACCTGAATGAAGCCGGAAAAACCTTCTTAACCTCTCTACTTCCAAACACCCTCCCCTAACTCTACTCTGCGCCCTCTGCGCCCTCTGCGGTTCATTTCTCCACAAAAAAAGAGGCGCAATTGCGCCTCCCAAATCTTTCATGTCCGTGTTCTAAACACTAACAGCCACTTTCGCTTCTTTTGCAGTCAACTTCTCGTAAGTCGCCCGCATCTTCAATCCAACTAACACTTGGAACAAACCAGTTCCATTGTTGGAACCAGGATATTCGCGGTGCTGGAGTAACAGGTGAGTTAACTCGCCTTCATACTTCGCAGAAGTCTTGCTCAAATGGCTTTCGATGTAAATAACTTCTTCGAGATTCTCGAATTGACCATCTACTTCTAAAATCGAGACTTCGTGACCGTAGAAAGCGTCGGGCCCGTAATACATCTTAATTCCCGGATAGGAACAAGTCAGCTTGCGGCCGCAAGGAACCCAGTTAATTGTTGAACCTTCGTCAAACAAATACGCAGGTTCAAAATTGGCGACGCCTTCGCGCTGAATCATCTGCACGCGCAGAACTTTCCGCTCTTTGTCATCTTTGATCAAGTTGGTCGGCAACACTTGAATTACCACATCAGCATATTGCTTTTGCGGGTCGATGTAGGCTGTAAAATCCGGTTTGCGAGCATTGATGGCAAACAGCACGTCTTCGTAACGGTGGCCCCGTTCCGCCATGTCGCGCTGGATTTTCCAAGCAATTTTTACCTCGTCGCTGATGTCGAGGTAGACGCTGAAGTCGAGGAGCGATCGAACTCGCTCGTCGTACAGCGGATGCAGCCCCTCAATCACAATCACGTGATTCGGCTCTACCCGCTCAGGAGGATCGAGCAGACCAGTTTCGTGGTTGTAAATCGGCTTGTCGATCGCCCGACCTTCTTTGAGAGCCTTCATTTGCTCTGCCATCAGGTCAAAATTGTTCGCTCTGGGGTCAAGGGCTGTAATCCCTGTTTCCTTGCGCTGCTTGCGATCGAGACAATGATAGTCGTCGAGGCAGATTACAGTAACGAAATCTTCCCCGAACAAATCTGTCAATCGGCGTAAAAAAGTAGATTTTCCGCATCCGGAATCTCCGGCAACGCCAATTAAAACCACGCGATCCGGCTTACTGGTCATAGTTTCCCTCTAACAAAATCACTGTTTACTAACTAACTCAAGTCTAGATTCCACAAAATTTCAGCCCGCAGGTAGCGACAAGCAGGCTTTGCGCTGCTTTGCTACCCCGAGAGGATCGAGTTCTCACCAGCATACAGCAGTGAGTTGATTGCCTGCCCGGGAAGACCCAAGCAATCTTCAAGGCAAGTAATTAATAGCTTGTAAAAGTATAGTCATTTATGTATGACATGGGAGGCGTGAATCCCTCCCCTTTCTTTTTTACTTCGAGCGGATTGACCCGCCTGGGCTGAACTACGCAGCTCCCTATCCCATCGCACAAGGCATTTGGGATTGCTTGGCGCATAAGATCGTCATATCTATTAACACTAACTTTAGTAGTTGATCTTACCAGAATGCGATCGCCCACTACAAGCTCAACGTCGATAGATTTGAGATTTGAGATTTGAGATTTTAGATTGTAGAATTGACCCGTCAGTCAGCCTGGGAGTCATAAATCCAGGATCTTGTACCTGGCTGCTTTCGGTCAATAGGAGCTATTTGTTGCCCGATGGCACACTCCATCACCGGTCGGCAATCAAAACGACTTATCGGGGCAGATCCCCCGATCGGGTAAAATGTTGGCAGTACGCAGACAACAATAGCTATAGGTCAACAGCCGAACGCAAAGCGGGCTCGGTGAGCGCGGCGTTCGGCTAGTAGGGATTTGATACGCGAGCGATCGCAACTTCAACACTCCCGCCGGCGTGGCGAGGCCCAAAAATTGGCGCGGCCAATTAGTCCCGAGGGCCTTAAGAAAAAAGTAAATTGAGTCTAACGTCACATTCTCTTTCTTTATAACTCTGTATCGTGAAGGAAAATCAACAAATGTACAGCCCAAGCTTATCTGGTGGAGCGGCAAACTCCGAATCAGGCAGCCGCATCTTTGTTTACGAAGTGGAGGGTATGCGTCAGAGCCAAGCAACTGACCAAATAAATAACCCGATTCGCCGTAGCGGCAGCGTATTTATCTCCGTGCCCTACGATCGCATGAATCAGGAAATGCGCCGGATTGCTCGCATGGGTGGAAGAATTGTCAGCATCCGCCCCTCAAACAGCGCTCCCGAAACAAATGGCAAAGTCGCACCAGAAGCAGGGCTACAGAGTCAGAAATCTGGAGAAGAAACTAAGCCCATGACTCAAGCCAAGGAAAAAGTTCAGGTTCCTGTTAACCTCTACAAACCGGCCAATCCCTATATTGGTAAGTGCATTTCTACAGAAGAATTAGTCAGAGAAGGCGGCGACGGCACAGTCCGCCACGTCACCTTCGACATTTCTGGAGGCAATTTGCACTATCTCGAAGGTCAAAGTATCGGGATTATTCCCGATGGCACGGATAAAAACGGCAAACCTCACAAAATTCGGCTTTACTCGATCGCCTCCACCCGTCACGGCGACCACCTCGACGACAAAACAGTCTCGCTGTGCGTGCGCCGCCTAGAGTACAAAAGCCCAGAAACCGGTGAACAAGTCTTTGGTGTTTGTTCGACTTTCCTCACCGGTTTGCAACCTGGGGATGATGTCAAAATCACCGGCCCCGTAGGCAAGGAAATGCTGTTGCCCGACGACGAGGAAGCCACCATTATTATGATGGGTACCGGTACGGGTATTGCTCCTTTCCGGGCTTACTTGTGGCGGATGTTTAAAGAAAACAATCCCGATTACAAATTCAGAGGTTTAGCTTGGTTGTTCTTTGGAGTTGCTTACACTCCCAACATTCTTTATAAGGAAGAGTTGGAACAATTGCAGCGCGAGTTCCCCGATAATTTCCGCTTGACTTATGCCATCAGCCGCGAGCAAAAGAATGTTGACGGCGGCAAGATGTACATTCAAAACCGGATTCAAGAGAACGCAGACCAATTGTGGGAATTGGTTCAAAAGCCGAATACTCACACTTATATCTGCGGTTTGAAGGGTATGGAAGGCGGAATTGATGAGGGAATGTCGGCCGCGGCTGGCAAGTACGGTGTTGACTGGGCTGCCTATCAGAAACAGTTGAAGAAAGACCACCGTTGGCACGTTGAAACTTATTAATGTGTTACCTGATTTAATCTGATTTGTAGGGTGGGCTTGGCTCGCCCTACAATTTTTGAAACAGTTTTGAGGCTGGAGGGGCTGGTTCACCCAATACAAGTGTAAAATATACAGTAAGCTCACCGAAAAAGGGAGATAACTGACATGGTTATAACTTCTACCCAAAAACTCACCTTTGAAGAATATCTGAACTATCAGGGAGAATCAGGTGTTTGTTATGAATTATATCGGGGCAATCTAATCGAAATGCCAACACCTACAGCAATACATATCAAAATTTGTGAATTTTTAGTTTATCAGTTCCGGCGCTTCTTTGCAGCACACAACCTACCGATAGTTGCAATTGTGACTACCGCAGTCCGAACTGAGGAAAACTCTTCTCGCATTCCTGATGTGGTGATTTGCACTCAGAGTCTGTGGGAACAAGTCTGCGCGCAACCTGGTTCCGCAGTGCTAGATTTTGAAGAAAAACCGCTGTTAGTTATCGAAGTTACCAGTCAAAATTGGCGGGACGACTACATTCGCAAACGGGCAGAATATGACTTAATTGATATCCCTGAATATTGGATTGTAGACGCCAATCAACCGAAAATACGAGTGTGTAGCCGTCCAGAAAATGAAGGCAGTTACTCTCACCAGGAATTTTTGCCTGGACAGCAAGTTCACTCTGTACAGTTCGCTGAATTTATTTTATCGGTTAATCAAGTGCTATGTCCGCCGCTAGTAGAAGATTTAATTCGAGAAGAAGAAGCACAGCGACAGCAGCTAGAACAGCAAAATCAGGAACTAGAACAGCAAAATCGGCAGCTAGAACAGCAAGTTAATGCAGAACGCCAGCGGGCCGAAAGATTGGCCCAGCGACTCCGAGAAATGGGAGTAGACATGGATTCAGAACTGTGAATTGTCATCTCAAATTAGATCCCCGACTTATTAAAGAAGTCGGGGATCTGGATATTGAGCTTACTTAAATGACAAATTGCTTGATTAGCATACAATGATTGTAGGTTAATTGAGTTTCTACGGGTCAAAGTCGTGGCTTTCAAAATTGGTTTGTTAGGTTTGGGTACAGTTGGCGCGGGAACAGCAGAGATTTTGCTCTCCCCAGATGGCCGCCATCCGCTGTTGCAGGAATTGGAAATCTATCGGGTGGGAGTGCGCGATATTTCTCGAACTCGGTCTTTACAATTGCCAGAAAATGTGCTGACAACTGACCTAGAAGCGATCGCAACTGACCCTGAAATTGATATTGTAGTAGAACTGATTGGCGGATTGGAACCGGCGCGATCGCTCATTCTGCAAGCTATTGCCAGCGGCAAGCACGTCGTCACTGCCAACAAAGCAGTTATCGCCCGCTACGGTAATGAAATCTTCGAGGCCGCCAACAATAAAGGCGTTTACGTAATGCTAGAAGCTGCTGTCGGCGGCGGCATTCCAGTCATTCAAACCCTCAAACAATCTTTAGGTGCAAACCGCATTCAAACTGTCACCGGCATTGTCAACGGCACAACTAATTACATCCTGACGCGGATGCAAACAGAAGGCGCAGACTTTGCTGAAGTGCTCGCCGACGCTCAGCAATTAGGTTATGCTGAAGCTGACCCCACAGCAGATGTAGATGGATTAGATGCGGCCGATAAAATTGCTATTTTAGCCTCGCTAGCTTTTGGCGGACGCATCAAATTAGCAGATGTTCATTGCGAAGGTATCAGAAAAGTTAGTGCGGCTGATATTGACTACGCCGACAAGCTGGGATTTGTGATTAAATTGTTGGCTATTGCTCAAGAAACCTCCCGCTACAATGGCAAGCAAGCTGAGGCAGAAAGCGAACTGCTGTCAATTCGAGTGCATCCTAGTTTTGTGCCGAAAACTCATCCGCTGGCTAGTGTCAACGGGGTTTACAATGCAATTTTAGTCGAAGGAGAGCCGATCGGGCAATTGATGCTGTACGGGCGCGGCGCCGGTGCGGGCCCAACAGCTAGCGCCGTAGTATCAGACATCATGAATGTCGCGGCTATCCTGAAAACCGAAACTGTTCCGATTCCCCATCCTTTGCTGAGTTGCAGTCACCAACACTACTGCAAAATTGCTCCGATGCAGGAACTTGTTACTCGCTTTTACGCCCGTTTTCTGACGCGCGATACTCCGGGGGTAATTGGCCAACTCGGCACTTGTTTCGGCAATCACAAAGTTAGTTTGGAATCAGTTGTGCAGACGGGAATTCACGGCGATTTAGCAGAAATTGTCGTCGTGACTCACGATGTTAGGGAAGGGAATTTTCAACAAGCACTCGATGAAATTCGCGCGATGGAAGCAGTCGATAGTGTTGCTAGCACGTTGCGAGTTTTGTAAAAGTGATTTGCTAGGGGCGGGTTTTACCTACACTATTTGCCAATAATTGACAATCTATAAAACCCGCCCTCGCCCAACGATAAATCCGATGTACATTTGGCGGATTTGGTAGGGGCGGGTTTCACCGACAATATTTGCCAATAATTGACAATCCATAAAACCCGCCCGAACCGAACCATAAATCATCATGTACCGGGTGCTTGTAGGGGCGGGTGTTACAAACAATAATTGCCTGAAACAAACAATCTCGAAAACCCGCCCGAACCGAACCATAAATCATCATGTACATTTTCCGATGCGATGCAAATTTCGGGTTGACCTAGGTTATCGGTGGTGGGGGGCGGGTTTATCTAGATTGTCGGTAATCGTTAGATATGGTTGGTGAACCCGCCCCTACCAAATCTGGGTAAAGGTATTTTGCAAAAATACCGCGTTTCCCCCCACAAGCAGTTAAAAATGAGATTTGGGATGAAAATAACAAAATCAGATTTTGTCGATCGCAAAACGGGAAGGCACTTGCTAGATTCCCTGTATGAAAAGTTTGCCAAACCCCAACTGCACGATACTTTTAAACCCAATAATCCTTCAATCTACATTCGGCACGAAGAAGGGCAAGTTATTGATGGAAATTATATCATAAAAAAAGTTTTTGAAGACTCTCGCACTGGTTTTTATGCTGAAAGTCGCCTCCCCATTTCTGGCAATAATCCGCCTGTTTTCGTGATTCGCGGCTACGGTTCTTGGTATCCTTTCGAGCGCGTTTTGGAAGATACGCCCGATGTATTTATGGCAAAACTAGAACGCCAGTTAAAATCGGCGCAAACTGTGGGTGCTATTGATTGGATAAAGCAGCAATTTCACAGCGGGAATCCGCCGGATGTTATCGGAGAAAGTTTGGGCGGCAAAGTTGCTCAGCAAATAGCAGCAAAATACCCGGATTATATTAGATCCACTGTAATTTTTAATTCTTTGGGCGTTTCGGAAAAGTTAGCTAAAACTTCCACCGCTAACAATGTTTTTCACTACTTTACTTTAGGCGAAAGGTATGCTTTCTGGGCAAATGAAGGCGATTACATACCGGGAACGATTTTTGTGATTTCCCAGAAGGGTAACAACTGTTGTTATAAAATCGAAGAGGCGATCGTCCGAATGGCGCGTTTTGAAGGCAAGTTTCTCAAAAGGCGCGCGATTGTGGCAATATTGGCTCAGTGGCTTTTGCTAAACAGACACAATGCGATCGTCCTCAACAAACGGCGGCCAGTAGTCGTTGAGATCGATCGCACTCAATTGCAAATTTTCCGAAAAAAGCGCTTTGTTTAAACTCAGACAGAATGGCTTCAGGCCGCAGATGGCTGATTTTCCCGTGCTGCGACGGCGAGAACCAGACAAAGTGCTGCGATCGCTTTTTCCCATTCTTGCTTTACAGCGGTGGGTTGAACCTCATCAAAGGCGCTAACTAAACGAGGTATCGCTCGTTCTAATGCCTGTCTGGGAATTGATTTGTGCAATTCAACTAAACGAGTTAAACTTTCTTGATTCTTCAAAAAACCGATTACCCATTTCGTAGTATGATCGGGACTCTCAGGGACGTTTTTAATTCCTAGTTCTGTTTGCAACCAGTCGTAAAAACGCGGCAGCTTTTGAGCTAAAACAGTTCCAGCAGTTGGCAAAGTTTCTTTGAGCAAACCACTATCCAGACTTCCCAAGACTTGATTGAATTCCGGTGAATCGAGCAAGCTGGTTAATGGCAGTGAAAGCAGCGTTTCAGAAGCGTCAGGGGATACATTTAAAGTCCGCGAAAATGTTTGCAGCATTGGAAAGTCTCTGGTAGGGATGACTTTTTTAGCCTAACAATCGCGCGAGTCTATGAATATGAGCTACCTCATATTAGCTGAGTTAAAGACTCGGCGGTTGAAACCTATCCTACACAAACTTTCGTCCCGTATAGGGACTAAAGAGTAATACTAATTATAAAAAATCATGCAACAGTAGCTGTAGGGTGCGTCGCTCTCAAAATTTATCAAAAAAAGCGACTATCTCACAGCGACGCACCGGTGCATACAGTCTTTCAGGAAACAAACCAAAAACTCATAACTGTTGCCCGATTTGGGAGAATTGGTATAATACCGAATCCTGCGGCTCAAACTCGGCGGTTGAAACCTATCCTACACAAACTTTCGTCCCGTATAGGGACTAAAGAATTATCCATAATTAAATTCAACCAATTTATTCTTTTAATTTTTTACGCTAGCAACTCATCGACGGCCATACTAAAACCAGGCAAAACTATTTGAGTGCTGACAACTTCACCTCTGGCGAATAAAAGTCTCTGCTGTTGAGTGACAACAACAATCCACTGACTCTCAGGAAGTACCAGCCATATTTCTTGACAGCCCGATTGCAGGTATTCATTTGTTTTGGCAAATACTTCTTCGGCTTTATCAGTAGGAGAAATAATTTCAGCAATCAACGGAAAACTTTGAGGAAGTATGGTAAAATCATTAAATTGGGCGACTAATTCTGGTGTCAAGTAGGAAACATCGGGACAGCGACCTCTCCCTACTGTACGGCAACCTGTTTCTGTGTAAACTTCTCCACCTTGTCCGCTGGAAAGTGCGTAATTTCCCCAATAGCGGGATAGCCGAGATTGAATCCGACCAGTTTTTGCTGTCATGCCGTTTTTTTCCACTAATTCTCCATCTACCCATTCTGTGCTGTCAGGCGGGTTTTCCATCCATTCTTCTAGGGAAATGCGGGGAAATTCAATCACTTGAATTTCTATTGATTCGATGAGTGAACTTACCATGTGAGTTAATCCTCTTTTATCTGTACTAAGCTAATACGCATTTAAATTGCCTGGGGCAATAAATTTTCCTTCTTGTGGGGTGGGCATCTTGCCCGCCCTCAACATACAATTTAAATGCACAACAGCTTATCTCACAATTTGAGCGATTCGCTTCATAATTTTGAGTACATTGTACAATTCATTCCCTCGATCGCGCAAATCAAAGGAATTAGATAAACCGTACTGCGGTGTACCTTGATACGTCATTTTAATGAACTGAAAATTCCTGCCGTTGCTTAGCATTCCAAAAGACGCCATGCTAGGATTAGGATTAGCCAGCAGATAAGCTAATATTTGCGCTAATCCTGTTTCTATGGAAATTTGAGCGCTTTTTGACTCGATAACCATTACCCAAAACTGCTGTTTTAAAACCAGGACATCCATCCTACCTCTGATAATTGTCTCGTCTTCGTCTTCAAAGAAAATTTCTACTTCAGGTTCAGCTTTGATATGAAAGGGAGGTAAATAGAAACCTGCAAAATGTAGCAAGGGAGATAAGACCACCATTTTGACGGTAGTTTCTAGCATTGGAGGATACTCGACTAAGTTGAAATAGCTAGCTTTCACTTGATCGAGAAATTGTTTTTCAAATTCGCTGATTTCGGGTAATTCGTCAATCCATTCACGAAAAAATTGGTCGTCATCAACGAGTTGGATATTAAATTTTTCCCTTAAGTAGGAGAGAGTAACTTCTCTAGCTTGGATTGTTGCCGTCATAGTTTTTGATGATTATTCCTAATCTTAACTACATTATACAACATACAATTCATTTCCTCGATCGCCCAAATCTAATTTCAACCGGGCTGTACATATCTGCGTGCATCTGCGGTAAAAAAAAATCCCTTAAATATTTACACAAATTCTCCCTTAGCAACCATCACCACCTTACCACCCACCAAAACTGCTATTTCCCCTTCATTTTTGGCGGATTGTAACAACAGCAAAGAAGGTCGATCGATTTCATAACCCTGCTCTACTCTGACATCAATCTTTGTTTCCCCATAATAAGCGTATTCTACCAAATATCCCGCCAAACAGCCGTTAGCACTGCCAGTCGCCGGATCTTCTGGAATTCCTAATGAATGGGCAAAAACTCGCACGCTTAAATCATTAATGTCGCTGTAGGTTTCTGGGCAAAATATCAAAATTTCTTTTGCTGCCATTGTATCAACTAGCTCAAAATATTTATCTAAATTGACTTGAGCTTTTTTGAGCGATGCGAGGGTTTTTAATGGGACAATTATAAACGGTACTCCCGTAGAAACTTCTTGAATTGGGAAGTTTGGATCAATTTCATCTGGTTCTAAATTCAGGACATTTGCCAGACTTGCGGCTGATAAAACTTGACCAAAACTAGGCGGGTTTTGTCGCATCCACAAAATATCTGCCGCTTCATTGTGATAATTAAAAGTAACTGGAATTTGACCGACGGCTAGATTGAGAATTACTCGATCGACCTTTTCGCGAATAATCTCTTGCTGCAACACAAACGCAGTGCCCAAAGTCGGATGACCGGCAAAGGGCAATTCCTTCTTGGGCGTGAATATCCGCACGTCATAGCCGCCATCTCGCGGATCGGGCGATCGAATAAACGTAGTTTCTGAATAATTGATTTCCCTCGCTATCTGTAGCATTTGAGCCTCAGATAGTTCGGCAACTCCTGCACCGCAAAATACAGCTAGTTGATTGCCAGCATATTTTGACTCCGCAAACACGTCAACTATATAAAAATTCACATTTCCCTCGTTCAACAGTAGTTTGTGTTTCTTGTTACCAGGCTCTGCCTGGTAACAGAGATCCAGAGGCTCCGCCTCGCTACTTCAAACAGCGAATTGCCTCCAACATTCCCCTGGCTTTATTCAGCGTTTCTTCGTACTCCATATCCGGGTTAGAATCAGCTACCAAACCAGCACCTGCTTGCACAGAAACCGAATGTTTATCGCCTCCTTGAGAGCGAACAACCATAGTCCGAATCGCGATCGCACTATTCAACTGTCCCTCAAAATCATAATACCCGTAAACCCCTGAATACGGCCCCCGGCGACAACCTTCCAACTCGTGCACAATCTCCATCGCCCGAATCTTCGGAGCACCGCTAACCGTACCCGCAGGAAAACCAGCTTTCAACAAATCCCAAGCTGTCTTATCCTGGGCCAATTCTCCCACCACATTGCTCACAATGTGCATGACGTGAGAATAACGCTCAATTTCCATTAACTCGTCAACTTTTACAGTACCGTTTCGGCAAACTCTTCCTAAATCGTTCCTACCCAAATCAACTAACATGACGTGTTCCGCAATTTCCTTCGGATCTTGCAGCAATTCAGCAGCCAAAGCATCATCTTCTTGAGGAGTTTTACCCCGGCGGCGAGTGCCGGCAATCGGTCGCAAAGTTGCTATCTTTTTGCCATCAGCAGTGTTTTCCGCCTTCACCATAATTTCGGGACTCGAACCGATAATCTGCCAATCTCTGAAATGAAAATAAGCCATGTACGGAGAAGGATTTATGAGACGCAAAGAGCGGTAAAGTGCAAAAGAATCGCCACTGTATTCAGCCTCTAGTCGCTGCGAAATAACTACTTGAAAAATATCTCCGGCTTTGATATAATCCTTCGCCTTTAAGACATTGGCACAATACTTTTCACGGGTAATATTGCTAGTGTAAGCCAATTCTGTATTTCCGGTTGTGGAACGGGCATCTTGCCCGTCCTTATCTCTTGTGGAACGGGCATCTTGCCCGTCCTTATCTCTTGTGGAACGGGCATCTTGCCCGTTATTGGGAGGTGTCCATTCTATGAGAGTAGATTGCCTGGAAAGTGGCGATTGCAGCTTCTCAACTAACTTACCAACGCGATCGCACGCTTGCTGATAAGCATCGGCCAAATCAACGCCAACCTCGCGCAAATCCGCATAGGCGACGACCCAAATTTTCCGCTTCACCTGGTCGAAAATCAGCAAATTATCCACCTGCATCCACAATCCATCCGGCAAATCATTCTCACTGGCTGGATGCACGGGAACTCGCGGTTCTATCCACTTAATTAACTCGTAACCCCAAAAACCGAATAGCCCGCCAATTCCCGGCGGCAACTGCGGCAATTTCACCGGTTGATAAGACTCCAAACATTCAGTTAAAGCTACAAACGGATCGCCCGTAAATACTTTTTCGGAACCGTCACGGTAAACTTGAGTTGTGCGAGATCCCCTTGCCTCCAAAATCCACAACGGATCGCACCCTAAGAAACTATAACGCCCAAGTTTTTCCCCACCTTCGACAGACTCCAGCAGAAAACTGTAAGGTTGACCCGCACAAACCCGATACCACGCAGACACCGGCGTATCCAAATCAGCAACCCATTCTTGATACACGGGTACAAAATTGCCTTGTTTCGCCAGTTCCGAAAATTGTGAGAAATCGGGAAATATCATATACTAACTTCGCTATACAATCAATAAACAAAAGACGGAAACCAACATCCCTCCGGCGACCGATACTCGCCAACTGCCATCACCGCCATCGGCTTGAGGGCGCGCAGCCCCTCTTCCAAGCACCAGCGAAACAAACTTGGGTACCTCAGCGGCAAGTGAAAAGAAAGCAATTCTTCGGAATTGTACGCAGCAGCCCCCAAGAGCAAAGCCTGCATATCGGCTTCAGTTTCCGCGACGCTGTGGCTCAAAGCCGACACCGCACAAGTATAAGCCACAATCCGACCTTGTTTGCAAGCAACCCAAGGAGAAAAGAAAGTCAGGGCGTCTTCAATCTCCGAAGTTCGATCGCACCCGCACAGTTTTTCGCACAAAGCAGCACATTCACCAACATCCTCACTAGCCATCGGGCGCACCTCAAACCCATGCGGAGGCTGGCTGCGAAACTTCCCTGCCATTAACACGAAAGGTTCCTTCACCTCAAAACCCAAAGAAGCGTACAGCGACAGCGAGGCCATATTAAAAGATTCCTGAACCAAACGGATGCCCACAGCGTCCTGTCCCCGTTCCAGCAAAGCTTTCAGGATTTCCCGTCCCGTGCCGCGACCTTGAAAAGTTCGATCGACACTGACGGGCCCGATACCGCGAATCGGGTTGCGTTCGTCCATAAACCCGCAGCCGACAACCGCACCGGAACTCTCGGCTACTATGCCAAAAAACAACGGACTTTCGATCCGAAGACCAATAATTTCAGTTGAAAACTCCAGCGTCGGAAAATCTGTAGGGAATTGATGGCGATCGGAAATACATTTAAAAGCTTCATAATTAATGCGAGCGCAAACATCGATATCAGAAGGCTGCGCTCGCCTGATTGCGAGATTCATTTTTAATTTAACATTAACTTTTAATAAGATTAGAAGTTTGCAGTAGTATTTTGGCGCTGCGGGCTTAGCCTCCCGCGCCAGAATACTACTGCAAAAACAAGTTTACAAGCTGAGCCTTACAGGGAATATTACCTATGTTTTGCTCAGCCATGCACTCATCGTCTAAGGATCGAAAGTCTTCTTACCTGTGAACTTGAGCGTAGCCGGATTTGGATTGCTGCCAATATTGCGGTCAATCTTACCGTTGTAGGGACGACCTTCGTTCACCTTCTCAGGGAACACGCCATCCTTGGGATGCAGGTACTCAGTAGTACCGTCTGGAAACACGCGGTAAATTTTGTAGTTCGTGATTTTGAATTTAGCCCGCAGTTGCTGGCCGCCCAAAGCGATGCACTGCTCCTTCCGGGGCAGATGCAGCAAGTTGTCGCCTTGACGCATAATCGCAGCGCCACCCGTAGGCATTTCAAACACCTGCTCCTTGGGGCTAGTCCAAGTGATAGCGTACTTCTCTTCAACTAGCGCCTTGGTCAGCAAGCCGCCTGTGCTGCCGCCGAAGATTGGGGGTTGTCCAGTAAGTTGTTCGGCCATAGATATATCCAAAGGATTTTTACGGCATCGTATCATCGAGACTGCACGCTGTTCTCGAAATTGTAAGGAAAATTAACAGTTTTTTGGCGATCGATCTTTTCTGATAACTGATAATTAGTAATTAATAATTCATAATTGGTAATTTCCACCCAAGTTAGAAAACAAAATTAGGCAGCACGAATTCCGAAAAAATAATCAAAAAAAAACAGCAATTATTCTGGTGCTTGTGGGGCACCTGAATAATCGCACATTCCCCCAAATTACCCCCACACACGATCGCACAATTTACCGCGTCAACCCTAAGTCAAGAACGAATTAGGGTCATAGCCGCGCGGAATTTGGCTCAAAGCAGTCCAAGTTTCCTGATTGACAATCCCGTCAGCCTCAATCCCAAAGCTTTTTTGAAATGCGCGAACAGCTTTGTCCGTCAAAGTAGACAAGTCGCCGTCAACTTTACCGCCATAATGCTGGGAAATTTTGAGAACTTCCTGAACAGTAGCGACTGCTTGCCCAGAACTGCCCAATCTGAGTACCGGCATATTAACTGGAGCTCCAGTATAAAGCGCCTGCCAAGTCAGTGGCCCGACAATGCCGTCGGGCGACAAGAAAACCCGAAACTGAAACAGCTTCACAGAAAATTCAACTGCTTTGTTAAAAATTCCTTTAGCAGGCTGCCGGTAAAGGTGCAACTTGGTTAGCAGTTGTTCGAGTTCCAATACCGCTTTACCTTGAGAACCTAATTGTAGTTGTGGCTGTTTGGCCATAGGTTGAGTAGATTTCATCTGGGTTGTAGGTGACATAATCGATTTTGCTAACCTCTAGGTTTGAGTATTCTTCTGGAAAAAAACTTTTTCCGGGCCAAACATTTGCATTTTCAACTTTCCACGAATCAACACTGGCCTCGGCAGTGCCTCAACAGATTCGATCGACTTTTACCATGTCACGGCTTGTGCAGGGCAGACTTATACCAATTTAGATTTTAGATTTTAGATTTTAGATTCGGCAGGACTGATTACGATCGGGGTTTGCAGCTTACCTACAGTTGGATTCTTATTTTAAACTGCTATTAATTTTCGGCAGCGTCCCTAGGTATTCTGTCGCCAAACCGGGTTTAAGACGGTAAGCGCATCCTGAATCTGCTTTGATACTTTCTATTTTAAAGCTGAACACCGCTCCCGCCACATCACCTTTAAGGCCGATCTCACAGGGTGAGGATTGAGGGTGATATCCTTTCCGTTTACATCGGAATTATTCATCTCTCTCTTCTCTTTCTCTGCGAGCTCTGCGTTCTCTGTGGTTAAATCATTCCGATGCAATCGGCATTAATATTAGTCGTTAAGTCCGACAGGGGTTGAAACAAGATCCTCATAGCTCAAGTCGTCTCAAGACGACTGTAGATTAGTATTTGATATCAAGTCCGGCGTAAATAGCCCCTCATATCAAATTTGTTAGCAGCCGATTTGATATCATGCCAGCGCAGCCGGATTTGATATAACTCGATCGATACTTGCGCGCTCAGACGCCCACAAACCCGGTTTTTTACAGTAGATTCCCCAGGTAAATGTAGATCGCGATCGACCGGGTTTCGAGCAACAGAATCAGTAATGATGCGATAACTGTAAAGAAACCCGGTTAGGAGTGTGTACTTCATAAACCTGGAATACGCTGTATCAATTGAGTCTAAACAGTGGGAATAGTAAAGTGAAATTCACTTCCTCGGTCTTTTCCTGCGGAATCTACCCAAATTTTACCGCCCCAGCCGGCAACAATCTGTTTGCAAATTGCCAATCCCAAACCGGTACCGCCGGTGCTGCGGCGCAAAGCTCCTTCTTCTTGATAAAATCGATCGAACACTACTTTTAAACTGTTCGCCTCTATTCCCCTCCCCGTATCGGCTACCAGCACTTCCACCATCCGAGAACCGTTGCTTTTGGCTCTTATGGTCACGCTTCCTTGAGGTGTGGTGAATTTGCAAGCGTTGTCTAGCAGTTTGGAGAGCACCTCCACCAACCACTCTCCGTCAGCTTGCACTAAAGGCAATTCTGCGGACACTTCGGCGATAATTTCCGGTAACTGTCGATCGACCGTGCGCGAGCGCACGCTGCTGAGGGCTAAATCCACGCATTCTTGCAGCGTCAGCGATTCTACATTCCATTGGACTCGCCCGCTTTCTAAGTGAGAAAGAGTTAAGAAATCCTGCACGAGTTTCCGCATTCGATCGGCATCGCCGAGGGCAGTTTCTAACATGATTTGCCGCAATTCTGCAGGCATATCTGGTTCCGAGTTCAAACTTTCCAAACACACTTGAATCGTAGAAAGTGGAGTGCGAAGTTCGTGTCCGGTGATGGCAATTAGATTGCTGCGAGTGCGGTCTAATGCTTCTAATTGTTGGTTTAGTTCTTCTAAATGAGCGTAGGTTTCTGCTTGAATTAATGCTGCTCCGAGTTGGGTGGCGATCGCCTCTACTAAAGCAATTTCGTCTTCTTCCCAAGCCAAAGTCGATCGGCACTGGTGCATTTCCACCATTCCCAAAACCCGCCCATGATAAAGCACTGGCACCATTAACCAAGAGACAATTTGCCAATTTTTTACAATTTTTTCCAGGAATTTTGTATTGACAATTAGGGGGTGTTGTGATGTGTCTTGGATGTAAACTCGCTCTTGCCGCGCCACCGCCTCAATCCATATTTGATTTTCCTGCAACAGCCAAGTCTGATCCAGCATGGAACTAGCGCCGGGAGCCAAAAACTCGCGATCGATTTTGACCGCCACATCTGCGGTCTTGCACCGATAAATCAAACATCGGCTTGCTGACAGGACAGTTCCCAGTTCTTGAACTGCAACTTCGACGATTTCTTGTGGGTTGAGAGACTGCCGCATTGCCGTTGTAATTAAGTTTACCAGGCGTTCTTTGCGTTCCTGGGCGGCGATGGCGGCGTATGCTTTGAGCAGTTTGTGCTGGCCTGCTTGCAAGTAGGTGACTAAGCGTTCGGTAAAAGCATCGCTCAATTTTGGATGGGGAATTTTTGAGCTTTTTGCCGTACTTTTGTCGGGTTTGGCGGCTTTGGCAGTGGCGGATTTCCTCGTTTTTTTCGGTGTTTTGAGCTTGTAAGTAGTTCGCGCTCGATCGATCTTTTCCGCCAATTCCGGGCGATAATTGACAATTCTATCGAGCAACAATGCGGCCGCTTTGGAGCTGACCTCGCGATCGAACGTCCAAATTCCTTCAAATCTGCGAGCTTGATCCATCACCAGTGGCCCGCGATCGTCCTGGTTGTCGATCGGCACAATTTTTTCTTGACAAATCAGGCAAGTTGAGTAGTGTTCCCCCAGTACCACTAAGTGCCACTCTTTACTTAATCCGTCCTCCGGTGCAAACGCCACAGTTTCGTGACACTCCGAAGAATTTTTAAACTCAGTTTCCGGTGCTGCCAGCACATATACCTGAGAGGATCGTGAGGCAATTCGCCGGTAACGGTGAGCTTCCTGGCGGTAGAAGCGCTCTCGCTGAAAGCTTGCAATGACTAGGGGTTCGTCGTCGGAACCCGCCAAAACTAAGTCTTCCATAGCGTGAGACAGGGCTGTCATGGAAGATTTGAAATAAATTTGTGCCCGCAGTTGGGGCAAAGCTTGCAGAAGTTCTGCCAGTAGCGAAATAGGGACGATCATCTAGCTTTAAACGTGCATTTTTGCCGATGACAAAACAGGAGCGATAGGAGCTTTAGAGCGCTCCTTCTTCAGTATCTGATAGATTTACAGCACTTGTTGACACTCTCCGCCCTATAAGCGCGAAGATTCTTAACTCGTAGGGAGTCCAACGACTTTGCCCTCCGGGAAGCATCTTGACGGTATGTCCTACCGCTGCAAGTCCTCGTCGTAGAACTACTTGGGCTGCGGCAACATCTCTATCAGTTGTATACCCGCAGCTATTACATTTGTGGATACGTTCTGACAAATCTTTTTTACCTGTCTCCACTCCACAGTTAGGGCAAATTTGACTTGTTTTTCTAGAGTCAACTTCCCTGAAAAAGACTCCACGCTTAAAACAACACTGTTTCAGAATATTGAAGAATTGTCCCCAAGCCGCATCTAGGCAGTGCTTGGCTAACATTCCCGCAGCTAGAGCTTTGCAATTTAAGTCTTCAACAAATATCATTCCTGCCTCATTGCAAAGCAAGTGAGCAGTACGCCAATGAAAGTTCTTGCGGGTGTTGCTTATATGTTCATGGAGTTTTGCCACTTTCGTTTGAGCTTTACGCCAATTATTTGACCCAAGTTTCTTTCTGTTGACTCTTTGTTGCAGCAATTTAAGCTTGCGTTGAAGGTCTACAAAAAACCTCGGTCTTGGTAGTGTTAGCCCAGATGATGTAGCGAGAAAACTGATTAATCCTACGTCGATTCCTACTGCTTCTCCTGATGGTGTTGCTTGAGGTACAGATACACCCCATTGCAAACTAAGCATCACGTACCAACCGCTAGCTCGTTTAACAATTCGAGCTTGTTTCACCAAGGCATCACCAGGTATCTCCCTTGATTGTCGGAACTTAACCCAACCTATTTTAGGTAGGTTAATCATGCCGTTTTTCAAAGGCGATTTCCCCAGTTGTGGAAAAACAAAAGATTTACAGCGACCAGGCTTCTTGTACCGAGGAAAGCCAAAGTTTCTCTCCCACATTGAAACAAAAGCTTGTTCTAACCGTTTAAGTGTTTGTTGTAGAACTTGCGATTGAACTACCCTCAAAGCGGGGATTTTTTCTTTTGCTGCTGTTAAACTTTTGCACTGAGAAGCATAAGTAGGACGCTTAGCATCAGCAGGAATAATGTACTCGGAATGTAGGGAACAAGCATTAACCAGGCAACTACGAGACTTATACCAAGCCTTCCGTTCAGCAAGTGCGTAGTTATACACCCGCCGACACTGTTCTAGCCAGTCTTCAAACAGTGAAACTTGGCTGACGGTAGGTTTGAGCTTAAACTCGTAGGTTAGAGAAAACACTTGTAGTACCTCCTTGTCTCAGTATTGTACCATACTGTTACAAAGGGACAACACGATTGATAAGAAAAAAGCCGCCCTAGAAGGGCAGGGCTTTAAACCCATTTTCTCGGTAAGTAAAGTACAAAGAAATCGGTTTCGCTCTCCAGGAGTATCCCGGTGTTCGCCCCAATTCGCTCCGCCGTGCCCGCCAAGATTCCTAGTTTCCCTGTACTTGAGTGTCAAACTATCCTCGCTCTATTGGATATCAGTGCCATAATTATCGCTTTTTGGCGATCGATCTGGTTAATCGGTAATTAAACTTTAAAAAAGCGCAAATAATTAGCCATTCGTTAAAAACTAACGACCAATTATTTTGACGACTGATCCCAAGAAACCCGGTTTTTACCCACCATCTATGAATAAACCGGGCTTCGGACACCTAGCGTGTAAGTCCTATATTTTTTTGAGGCATCGCGCGGGAGCATCTCACCTTTGCGGCCAAGCTAGAAATTGGAGTTTTGAGGCAGGAGGCAGGAGGCAGGAGGCAGAAGGAAAGAGGAAGAAGGAAGGAGCCACAAGAAGGAAGGAGCCAGAAGAAGTATTTTTACAAATATGAGATGCTCCCCATCGCGCCTGAGTATAAATGCTGCGGCTGTGGTTGTATCAGGCTAGTTCGCCCCCTTCGTCGCTGCCGCCCGGAGATGATTTGTAGAGAGCATCTAATTGTTCGCGGGCGTCTTGGACAGTCAGCGAACGCATCACTAACAGCGGCTCATTGACAACATTTCCGTGTTCGTCTAAAAGTTCTGGATGTGGTACAGATTGAGAGCGAGGATAGGATGCGTAGGGATTATTTGCCCTGAACTGTTGAGGGCGCTGGGATTCCATACCAACGGTGACTAGACTGCGGATTAAGTTACCGACTGCCAGAAAGGCAAGAACGGTAAAAGCTAAAATATAAAGCAGGTGCAACATTATCTTCTCCTCCGGGCTAAACAGCCACACAGCAATTTACAAAAGTGTTTCAGCAAGTATTGACACTCCCGGCCGTAAACGCGGGGATTCTTGGTTCACTGACATACCTTTAAACTATTCATCCCTTCGGCAATATTTAAACCAAAAACCCGTCCAATTGAACGAAGCTTCGAGCCTAATTTGAATAGTCCCAGAGGGCTTGTCTCCCCAAGCGTTAAGGGCTCATTCCCTTTGTTCCCGTATGCCCTACGGTACATCTAACTACTAAGATTTTGAGTTTTCTGGTATGGGTGCGCGATGGCTACCCTAGCTATGTTTTTGTGGTTTTCGCCACCCACGAGACATTATTGTTTCTCAAGCGGGTCATTTTGGGGTTGGTTATCCATTCGATGCTCGCGGTTATTCTACCTGTATCTCTTTGTAGTATAGGGTACTATTTGGGAAACTTTTAGAACTTTTTGGAAATAAAGCCTTCCTAAAAGGACGGGGTTTTAAACCCAATTTTCTGATAACTTATTAACTGGAAATCTGTTTGAGGTTGTCAAGTCAGCCGCCACATTTCCCAAGATTGCGGATTTGACTGCAAGTTGAACTTGAACTCGCTTCCTTATTTTCCAGGGGGAGCTGACTGCAATGAGCGAAAGCGCGCCGATACTTGCCAGCATTCGGCGAGCAGTCTGTGCCACGGCATCAGTGCTGCTGTTTCAATCCCAACTTGACCTCCGGTTGCTTGAAATAGAGCTTTAGCCGCGCCTACTTCTTGCTGAGCCTGTTTGACTCGCGCCAGCAAGTCAGATTGATCTTCGTCGCTGAGAAAGGGAATTTCCTCACTTTCTAAGAGTTTTGCCGATCGGTCGAACCAGTAAGTAAAATCCTCTAAGAGCGGTTCCAGTAACGCTTTGAGCAATTCTGGCTCTGGCAAGTTGGAATTAAGCATGGATCAAAATTGGGTTATTTATCTATTATAGTCTTAGACGGTCTTTACAAATTGTAACATAATTTTAACAAAAATTCAAGGGTTTCACAACAATTAGTAGGTGGGTGTGAATAAATTTAACTGTGTCAGCAGCGATTTTTGAGTCGAAATCCCCAAATTGTGCAATATCGGCTCAGACTCGCTAGCAATAGCTCATAGCAGAAGGAAGTTCGGCAAGGGATTCGCTTTCTTCGGATGTAACGGATGTAACTGAGATGTTGCACCATTCTCAATAAGCTTTTTAGGAACAGGCTTTTCGGCCTGTTCCACAAGAAAATTCACTCTTTGTGGAACAGGCATCTTGCCTGTTCTTGACAATGGTGCAAGATGTGAGATGTAACGGATGAAAGGAAGAAGAAAGAAGGAAGAAAAAAACTATGCCCAATGCCCCATGCCCCATGCCCCATGCCCAGAATGACCTAATTTCCCGGAGTGTCCCCCAACCTGAAGTCGGCGCTTGCTGTCCCAATCTGAGTAATATAGAAGCAACTGCCACTAAATTAATTGCTAATTCAGCCGATGTCTAGCTCAGAATCCATGTCCCCTCCAGAAGAGTCCGTTAAAATTGAGTTGCCCCGCACGAGTGAGTCGGAATCACTAAAAAAAATTCGCCACACCACCTCCCACGTTATGGCGATGGCGGTACAGAAGTTATTTCCCAAGGCGCAAGTGACCATTGGCCCTTGGATTGAAAACGGTTTCTATTATGACTTTGACACTCCCGAACCTTTTACGGAACAGGATTTAAAAGCCATTAAAAAAGAGATGATCAAAATCATCAACCGTAAATTGCCTGTAACTCGCGAAGAAGTCAGCCGCGAGGAAGCGGAACGCAGAATTAAGGAGATTAACGAACCTTACAAATTAGAAATTTTAGAAGGTTTGATCGAACCAATTACTCTTTACCATGTGGGGGAGGAATGGTGGGATTTGTGCGCCGGGCCTCACTTAGAAAATACCAGTGAGTTGAATCCAAAGGCGATCGAGCTAGAAAGTCTAGCAGGCGCGTACTGGCGCGGCGACGAAACCAAAGCTCAGTTACAGCGCATTTACGGCACAGCTTGGGAAACTCCCGAACAATTAGCAGCATACAAACACCGCAAAGAAGAAGCATTAAGGCGCGATCACCGCAAATTAGGCAAAGAATTAGGCTTATTTATTTTTGCCGATCCGGTGGGGCCTGGTTTGCCTTTGTGGACGCCGAAAGGCACTGTTTTGAGAAGTATTTTAGAAGATTACTTGAAACAAGAACAAATCAAGCGCGGTTATTTGCAAGTTGTGACTCCGCACATTGCCAGAGTCGATTTGTTCAAAATTTCTGGCCACTGGCAGAAATACAAAGAAGATATGTTTCCGCTGATGGCGGAGGATGAGGAAGCGGCAGCAAACGAACAGGGTTTTGTGATGAAACCCATGAATTGCCCTTTTCACATTCAAATTTACAAAAGCGAATTGCGTTCCTATCGAGAATTGCCGATGCGCTTAGCAGAATTCGGTACAGTTTACCGCTACGAACAATCGGGAGAATTGGGCGGTTTAACGCGGGTGCGCGGCTTTACGGTGGATGACTCCCACTTATTTGTTACGCCGGAACAGTTGGATGCTGAATTCTTGAATGTGGTGGATTTGATTCTGTCAGTCTTCAAGAGTCTGCAACTGAAAAACTTTAAGGCGCGTTTGAGCTTCCGCGATCCGAACAATTTAGAGAAATACATCGGTTCCGATGAAGCTTGGGAAAAGGCTCAAGGTGCGATTCGCCGCGCGGTGGAAACTTTGGGAATGAATTATTTTGAGGGAATTGGGGAGGCGGCTTTTTACGGGCCGAAACTCGATTTCATTTTCCAAGATGTTTTGGATAGAGAATGGCAATTAGGAACTGTTCAGGTAGATTATAATTTGCCAGAACGTTTTGATTTGGAATACGTCGCTGAAGACGGTATTCGCAAGCGTCCGGTGATGATTCACCGCGCTCCTTTCGGTTCTTTGGAACGTTTGATCGGGATTTTAATCGAGCAGTATGCGGGGGATTTTCCGCTGTGGTTGGCGCCGATTCAGGTGCGGTTGTTGCCTGTCAGCGCGGAGTTTTTGCCGTTTGCGAAGGAAGTGGCGGCGAAGATGAAGGCGCTAAATATTCGCGCTGAAGCTGATGAGGATAGCGAGCGTTTGGGCAAGTTAATTCGCAATGCTGAGAAGGATAAAATTCCGGTGATGGGTGTTGTGGGTGCGAAGGAAGTTGAGGCGAATAGTTTGAATATTCGGACTCGTGCTTCTGGGGAGTTGGGGGCGATTTCGGTTGATGAAGTGATTCGGAGGTTGCAGGGGGCTATTAGCAGTTATGGCAATTTTTAGGGAATTTTAATCGCAGATGCACGGGGATTAACGCAGATGATATGTTGATATTGTCTGCGTTTTTTTTATTGAGCTGCTAAAATAGTAGTGGTAAACGGGAAGTACGCTCATGCCTAATCCATTTCCGGGGATGAATCCTTATTTAGAACATCCTGATTTTTGGCCAGAAGTCCATCATTTACTGATTAGTGTGATTAAGGAGTCGTTAACTCCGCAATTGCGCCCGAAATACCGCGTCGCTATTAAAAAGCGAATTTACGAAATCAAAGGTGAAAATTCTCTATTAGTAGCGATTCCTGATGTCTCTATCCAACAGAAACGCCTTCCCGCAAGTGCGATCGCATCTAATGCTGTCGCCGTCGCTTCCCGAACTGTGCAGCCTTTAAAAGTGAGAATCCCAGTGTCGGAAGAATTTAGGGAAGGATATTTAGAAGTAATCGATATGACAACCAAGGAAGTTGTCACGGTTCTTGAAGTGCTTTCGCCTGCAAATAAACGCCGGGGGGAAGGTCGAGAAAAGTATGACAATAAGCGAAATAAAATATTTGATAGCAGTACCCATTTAGTCGAAATAGACTTGTTGCGGGGTGGGGAACCTTTGCCAGTTTTCGGACATTCCCATAAAAGCGACTGCCGCGTTTTAGTCAGCCGCAGCAATCAACGCCCGATCGCAGATTTATACTTATTTAACCTTCCCGATACAATTCCTGCATTTCCCTTGCCTTTGCGTCCCGAAGATGTAGAGCCGGTTCTGGATTTACAGGCGCTGATTAATCAAGTATACGATCGCGCCGGTTATGATTTTGAAATTGATTACACAGCCGATGCAGTGCCCCCGCTGTCAGAAACGGATGCTGTTTGGGCCGATTCTCTGTTGCGGGACAGAGCGTTAAGGGGATAATAGAAGTAGGTAAATTAACCGGAGCTAGATTAATGCCTAATCCATTTCCAGGGATGAATCCTTATTTAGAAAGTCCTGAATTATGGCCTCAAGTACATCACTTGCTAATTAGTAGCATTTTTGAATCATTAGTGCCGCAGTTGCTGCCCAAATATATCGTCGATATTGAAAAAAGAGTTTATGAGCTTAGCGGGGACAATTCCCTATTAGTGGGGATTCCTGATGTGACTGTGCAGCGTTCTCCTAGTCCAACCAACCCTACTTCTTCTAATGTTGCAGTTGCCGCACCGCCTGTGACAGCTTTGAAAGTAAGACTGCCAGTACCTGTGGAATTTAGGGAAGCATATTTAGAGGTAAGAGATACAGCAACTAGGGAAGTTGTGACAGTGCTTGAAGTGCTGTCACCTGCCAATAAGCGCCCTGGCAAAGGGCGAGAAATGTATGAAGCAAAGCGAGAAAAGGTGTTTGGTAGTCGCACTAATCTGGTTGAGATTGACTTGCTGCGAAGTTACCAACCCATGTTAGTTTTTGATAACGATATTGAGGCAAGTTATCGAATTTTAGTGAGTCGCGGAAATCAAAGGCCTTTGGCGGATTTGTACCTTTTCAATTTACCGGATATGATTCCTCCGTTTCCCCTGCCTTTGCGCGCGGGTGATGCGGAACCAATTGTAGATTTACAAGCGTTATTAAATGGGGTTTACGATCGCGCAGCCTATGACTTTAGAATAGATTACACCGTCGCACCAGTTCCCCCACTGTCCGAAACTGATGCAGCTTGGGCCGATTCTCTGCTTCGGGAAAGAGAGTTAAGGTGATAATAGAAGTAGTAGTCTTGGACGCATCAAAACCTTGATAACCGGGTTTTTTGCGGTTTTTGCGGGCTATAAGGCGTCTTCTGGACAAAAACCCGGTTTCTGGCCACCCGTGCATAAGTCCTAAGTAGGTAAATCAACAGGAGTTAAATCAATGCCTAATCCGTTTCCAGGGATGAATCCTTATTTAGAAAGTCCTGACTTTTGGCCAGAAGTACATAATAGGTTGATAGTGGCGATCGCAGATGCTTTGGTTCCACAACTGATACCCAAATATCGAGTGGCGATTGAAAAGCGAATTTATGAAATCAAGGGGGAACAATCTCTGTTAGTCGGAATTCCCGATGTTTCTATCCAGCGCAATCCCATTCCCAGAAATCCAATTACATCGAATGTGGCTGTCGCTACACGAACTACCGCGCCTTTGAAAATCAGATTAGTGATGTCTGAGGAGGTGAGAGAAGGATATTTGGAGGTGATAGATATGGCCACTAAGGAAGTTGTGACGGTGATTGAGGTGCTTTCACCTGCTAATAAACGTCCGGGAAAAGGGCACGAAATGTATGAGGAAAAGCGGGATAAGGTGTTCGGTAGTCGCACTAATTTCGTGGAGATTGATTTGTTGCGGGGTTGGCAACCTCTCCCGGTTTTGGACAATGATATTGCAGCCCATTATCGGATTTTGGTGAGTCGGGGCAATCAAAGACCTTTTGCAGATTTATACTTATTTAATATACCAGATGCGATTCCCTGTTTTCCTTTGCCTTTGGGTGCAGGCGATGTGGAGCCTATTGTGGATTTACAGGCGTTGCTGAATACAGTGTACGATCGCGCCGCCTATGACATTACCCTCGATTATACGGCCCAGTTAGTCCCTGCGCTGTCCGAAACTGATGCTGTTTGGGCCGATTCTCTGTTGGAGGAGAGAGGATTGAAAGGGCGATCGCAAATAACAACCGATAGTTAAGGGCCTAACCGCTTTTTCAAAGCATCCAAAAAATGAACAGACCAATATTCCAGGAATCGGCTTTTCAGAGGTTTGATGAATTTATCCCAAGGATTGAGGTCAACAATATAGTAACCGATTTGGACGCCAATCGGCTCTAAATGTTTGCCTTCTATTTCCTGGCTCAATAAAGGCAATTTTCTATTACTTAGCTGTTGTATGAGCCAAAGTACATCGCTGTTTTTTTGTTGTTCTGGACTTTTTTTGATATCATTGGTAGAACCAGCAATATCATCTCGATCGAAAGAAATTATTGCTGTTAAATTAAACAGAGAACTATTAGCAATAAAGCATTGAGTTTGTTCTCTGGTTGGTAGCACTCCTAAGCGGAATTTGTCTAACAGTTTTGCTAGCGATCGCACTGGAATAGCGCTCTCTGTATTGCTGATATCAGGAGCAATTAATAAGGACGGCTGGCCTTTAATTGAAGGTCTGTCGATGCCCAGATTTTCGATTAACCTTTGAATCCGTTCGTAGTCAGGGCGATCGCAGAATTTCTCCACAATATTTGGATACCGATCGTCGCTTAAAAATTCTAAAAGAGCAATGTACTTGCATCCCAGACTGTGACCAACCCAAAAATAACTCGATGGTTCTTGATAAATTTCGCTTTCATAGCCTAATCTTTGAGCAATTTGGGTCAGTTCTGTTCTCAGAATCTCCTGTTCTTTTAATAACCCAATAGCGATCGGCCAGTGACGAAAAGTAAATCTAAACGGCAAAGCAACTACGGTATAACCTTCTTCAAACAACTGCTGTAAAAAATATCGATAAAACAAAGTTGGCAAACTACCAAAAAAAGTTCCACCAATAAATTGAACAACTCCTTTGGGCTGCGGATGAACAGCCACCCAACTAAAAGAAACAGGCTGAAATTTAAATGAGTTCGACATTTGAATAAAGCTCACTGAGTGTATAAGTGGGGGTAATTAAACGTATAGCCTTTCTCAGAAAGATGAGGTACTCATGGGCATAGGGCATAGGGCATAGGGCATAGGGCATACATCACTTTTTTGAGAACCGCTATAATCAAACGTAAGGTGGGCATTGCCCACCCTACAGTTACTTACCATTTAACAGTTCTAGCCGCGAGACATTCTGACAGGAATATCGAATTTATCCATCACTGTATTTAGCTCTTTCAAATTGACATCATTGGCATCGAGTTGGGCCAGCAGTTGCACTAGCATTTGAGCTTTTTCTGAATTGTCTGCTTCCAAAGTAGCCAAGTCCAAATTACCGTTGCGTAACTCTTCCAAAATTGGGCCAACAATTGGTAAATCGATGATAATTGGTTTACCTGGTTCAGGCGTAATCTCGTTCAAGCCTTTTCCACTGGCGATCGCTAATGTGTAATTAATTTGATCGAAGTCGGGTAAAGTTGGATTTTCGGATGGGAAATCGTTTGGCAAGAAAGTACCGCGAATTTCGGGATTCAATAACACCTTGACTGGTTTCTTGCTTTGGGGTTGAGGCTTTGGAAAGATGGAGCGCGCTGGCACAAATAGCGAGACATAGCCGCGCACTTCCAACAAACCTGGAGTCAGAGTTTTTGGCAGAATGGGCAACAATTGAACAGATGCAGTTTTGTGAGCGGGTATTGTGAAAAATGCGCGATATACCTTCGGTTTTCCTGGCTGCTGAGTCAGAGGTACCTCGATGTTAGTGCCTTCAACGTCAACAACTAAGAAAGCGTTGTTGAGCAAGATTTTATTAGGATTTGCCGGCACGGGTAAGCTGATGGTAAACTCAATCCGATATCGCAAGTCGATCGCTTCGAGATTGGAGATGGTGAGAAAGTATCCCTGAACGATTCGACGAGCCACTGGGATGAGTTGTGGAGGGATGCCCATCACAGGTGCGATCGGTGCGGCGAGGATTTCAAAGGTGGAAACTTCCATGTTTTTGTTTGAGTAATTTAACTTTTAGCTTGGGTTATTTAGCCGGAAAATTTTGTTTCTGTTTTTCCGTCGCTATATCTATGAATAACTGCCCGTCGCGGTTGGTTAACAGTCGCTTTTTCTGGTGACACTCATTTGAGTTAACTCAAATGAGTGTCGCTTGATTGTGCGACTTGACAATTTAAAAATTTTTGTTAAAGCGCACAGGAACACGGATCGGGAATTTAATTTATCCTTGTGTCTCTGAAGATGAAAAGAAAATATCGAATTGATTATCAGGGCGATCGCACATTAATCTGTTGGTATAATCCCCCTTTAATGGGCCGGGGCGATCGAAAAGCTAAAAAATCCTACACAAAACGTTACATATTTGTTAACATCGGGACGAGCCTGTCCTCAACAGTCCCTCTCTTAACCTTTTAAACTAACCGTTATGAGTCAACCTCCCTCAGCAATTCCCGCCTCAGAAGAGTCCGCCGAAACCCCGACAGCACCGACAAACACTGCACCTCCACCGAGTTATGTCAAGCTGGCGATGCGGAACATGGTTCGCAAGCGGGGGACTTCTCTGTTTCATTTTGCCTTGACAGCGATCGGACTTTTAGGCGTACTCGTCGGTTTGGCTTTTCTCGATCGCTATTTCAATTCTTAATCGGGGATTCTAACAATCAGCCTCTAATTTCTGCTGATGTTTTTCATATTTCTTAATCGGGAGTTAAGCTGATTGTTCTGCCTGCCTGTTGCAATCTCTAACAGATTACTGTATGTTGCCAGCAACAGCAAAATCCCCTGCCGTTCGATCGCGCAATTGGAATTTGTAAAAAAATTTAATATATCCCTTGACAGGAGAGCAAAAAAATGTTAATCGAGGTGAACGTCGAAGACTGTTACGGGCTCGCCCAGCAGTCAGCCGACGCTTCCAACCTCCCTGAGAGTGCAGCCAGCGGGGAGATTTTGGCCGAAACCTGGGAAAATTGGTTTAGCGTTTGGCTGGAAAACCAGGCGGCGGATGTGCCAGTGGCCCCGGGCTACGAAGTCAGTCTGCGTTTAACCGCCGATAGGGAGATGCAAGCCCTCAACCTCCAGTACCGCCAGCAAGATCGACCGACCGATGTACTAGCTTTCGCAGCTTTAGAGGTAGACTGTCCTCAGCTAGAGGAAATGCAGTCATCTGAACCCCTATACTTGGGTGATATCGTCATCTCGATCGATACAGCTAACCGACAAGCCCAGCAGCAAGGACATCCCCTGAAAACCGAACTAGCTTGGCTGGCAGCCCACGGTTTTCTGCATCTTTTGGGCTGGGATCACCCGGATGAAGAAAGTCTGACTCAAATGCTCGATCGACAGGAAACATTGCTGCGGGCGATCGGTCTTACGATCCAAACAGCATAACTGAAGTGGATGGTGATTTAACAAATCATGTCAAGCCCAACATAACTTTCTGAAATTAAACCAAAACTTTAGTAAAAACTTAGAAAAGTTACCTAGACTTGATGTAGTTAATTTGAAAAGTTTAGCCTTCATTCATCTCTGTAAATTAAAGTTGGTTCTTTATGACACTAGATAGACCCTCACTTTCATCACAAATCGCACAGTTTCTGCCCATGCCTCAAGACTCTTCTAGCCAGACAGTCCACGAGTCTAAAAAAGCCTTGAAATACAACCGAGATCTGTCCTGGAAAATCGCATCTAGCTTAGCTACGAGTTTTAGATACGCTTGGGGTGGTCTGAGTTATGCTTTTGAAACTCAGCGCAATTTTCGGATTCACACTGTTATTGGCACTTTGGCGATCGGACTCGGCCTATTTTTGCAACTGAAACCTGTAGAAATATCTGTGATCGGCGTCACCATTGGCATAGTTTTAGCAATGGAACTGTTGAATACGGCGATCGAATCGGTGGTAGACTTGACAGTCGGGCAATCTTACCACGAACTAGCCAAAATTGCCAAAGACTGCGGTGCGGGAGCGGTTCTGGTATCGGCAATGGCTGCTACGATCGTCGGTAGTGCACTTCTGCTTCCTCCCTTGTGGGCAGTCGTTCAAATTGCGATCGCCCGTCAGTAAATTATTGGCCTCAGCAAATTTTAGGTTTTAGATGACCAATGGGAGGTTTTTAGTTTTATTCGTCTATATTGCAACTATTTTTATCTTGGGCATCTATCTAAAATCTTAAAACCCTTGCTTTCAGGCAGCGAGTCAATCTAAAATCTAAAATCTCAAACCTAAAATCCAACTTAACCCGTGATTATAGTAATCGATAACTACGACAGTTTTACATACAATTTGGTACAGTATCTAGGAGAACTCGGTGCCCAGTTGCCGGTAGCAAGCGAAGTGCAAGTCTACCGCAACGACCAAATTTCCTTAGCAGAAATTCGCCAATTACAGCCTGCGGCAGTGGTGATTTCTCCAGGGCCGGGGCGGCCGGAAGATGCGGGAATTTCTCTGGAATTAATCAAAGAATTGGGGCCGACTCTACCAATTTTAGGCGTGTGCCTCGGACATCAAAGTATCGGTCAAGTATTCGGCGGCAAAATTGTTTCTGCACCCGTGTTGATGCACGGCAAAACTTCTCAGGTAGAACACGCAGGAGTCGGAGTTTTTCAGGGCGTCGAATCGCCGATGATTGCAACTCGCTATCACAGTTTGGTAATTGAAAAGCAGAGTTGTCCAGAAGTTTTGGAAATTACGGCTTGGGTTGAAGACGGAACTATTATGGGGGTGCGGCACCGGGAATATCCGCATATTGAAGGTGTGCAGTTTCACCCGGAAAGTATTTTGACGACTTCGGGGAAGCAATTATTGCGAAATTTCTTAGAAAGACTTTAGTTGAATTTCTCTGAATTTGTAGGGTTCGCTCTTATAGCACCTTACGGTGAGAGTAGGGTACACATTTTCGCACCTGAACCGCCCCAAAAAGGATACAAGCCCCCCACTCCTGTCGTGGTGAACCCCAAATTTTACACTCCTGTTCGAGATTCCAGATTCAATGCTGCCAGTAAATCTAAAATCTAAAATCTAAAATCTAAAATCGACTGACGGTGTTTTGTGGTATAACAACAAACGACCAACACCCGACAACTGCAACCACAAGGTCAGGAACTCAGGGAATCAACGCCACTGAGCTTGTAAGAAATTGCAAGCTGTTCTGACCAGACCCCTCTTTACAGAGGAGACGTTATTTAGGTCATGACACCGGAGAATGCGACGCTAGTTTTCCGCTCTGTCATCTGCAATTAAACAGTTTTAAAGTCACTGAAACAGTGTTGCAGGTCTAACAAGCCTTTATAACCAGGTCGAAGCGAACATTACCCCGAAAGGGAGGCTCCATAAGAGCAAACATTATGCGTACAGAGTTGCAAGGTTTGAGGCAGTAACTGTCCTGCCGAAAGTGCATTACAAAAGTACACCAAGTCCAGCAACTCCAAGGCGGTAATGGATACAGAAAGATTCAAGGCGATTGAAATCGCCGTGTCCTTTCCCTCTCAGGTCTTTCATACCCTGAGTTTCCCACTTACCGAGTGTTTTTGATGAAACGGCGACAATTAATACGTTACGCACAGACGGGTTTGCTAGCAGCTTTGTCCACTGGTTTGCCATCTGGATGGGAAAGCTATCAAGCTCAAACTACTAATTCCTTGTCGATTCAGTGGTTGGGCCACACTTGCTTCTTGTTCACCGGTGGCGGTGCGAGGGTGCTGGTGAATCCTTTTCGCCCCCTGGGCTGTACGGCAGGCTATCGCTCTCCTAAAGTGCCAACAGATTTGATTCTGATTAGCAGTCGGTTGCTCGATGAAGGGGCGATCGACGGATTTGCGGGCAATCCCGGCCTTTTGTACGAACCGGGGGCTTACAGGTCTAACGGGCTGCGGATTCAAGGGATTCGGACCCAAAAAGACCGTGAGGGAGGACGGCGATTTGGGGTCAATGTGGCTTGGCTGTGGCAGCAAGCGGGCGTTAAGATTTTACACTTGGGCGGAGTTGCTGGCCCGATCGGCATTGAAGAACAAATCTTGATCGGGCGGCCCGATGTAGTGCTGATTCCCGTGGGCGGCGGGCCGAAAGCTTACACTCCGGCGGAAGCGAAGCAAACTTTGCAACTTCTCAAACCAAAGATGGTGATTCCGACACATTTCAAAACCCAAGCCGCCGATGCTGCTGCGTGCGATTTGGTGCCGCTAGATGAATTCTTGGCGCTGATGGATGGTACGCCGGTGCGCCGATTGAATAATGACACGATTTCGATCAAATCTGGTGACTTACCCCAAACTGGTTCGGTGATTGAGGTTTTGAGTTACAGATTTAGCGGTTGATGCCAGATTTTTTAGGTTGCGTTATATTAAGGAAGTTTTGTTCGATCGGGGATGCAAGAGAATTTTCTCTCTACCTTAGCCTCTAGCAACCTTGCTTTTTGTCGATATTTGGCTAACATAACAATTCATGTTCACGGTTTTATATCATCGGAAAATTTGGGTAGAAACCCCGTCCTTCTAGGACGGCTTTACAAATTTTTCACTATAATTAAAGTGGTCGTTGACCCACCCGCGACGATGGATCAGACAGCCTATACGAGCGAAGTCCAGCAAACAACTGGCGGCGCAGACAAATCGGTAGACCGGGAAAAGCACTATTGGGCAATGGTACAACATCCCTGAGTGACGCAAACAAACAGAAATCTTGAGATTTCTCGATACATAAGAACCGCTGGGCTAGCGGGGATAGTCTGTGGAGCGACCGTAAGACCATAAACTCCTTGAGGGTGGAGGCAGGTGCAATGAAGCAGAAACCCAAGTAGTGATGCTTGGGAATCACCGTGGCTTTAGCCCGGTGAGGATGTCAAAAGGAAATGCAAGCGCAGTCAGCAACCCAGCCCTAAAGGGACTGAGCTTGGTCGCGAGAAATCTCTCCCAAGCTGTGCTGACCAGACCCCTCGTAAGAGGAGCCGTTATTTGAGTCACGACACCGGGCGAATGCGTAGCTAGTTCCCCGCTCTGTCGCTCGTGATTAAACAGTTCCAAGGTCACTGGAACAGTGTTGCGAGCCCGCGCAAGCTCTTATAACAAGGTCGAAGCTAACATTACCCCGTAAGGGAGGCTCGAAAGAGCAAACATTATGGGTACAGGATCGTGAGGTTTGAAGTGGTAATTGTCGATCGTAAAAGTACATCACATTCATTACATCGAATCAAACGATCCCCCTGTAATGTTCAAGGCGGTTGAAACCGCTGATCGTTTTCCTCTCAGCGCTATGCAGCGACTGAGTTTCCCACTTACCGACAGGTTTTATGACAAATCAAAATTTACCTAGCTGGATCAAACAACTGACAGGTTTCGCAGGAGTAATCGGCGCTAGCGCGTTGATTGGTTTCCCGGCTTGGGCTCACATCACCTCCAATACCAATGTTGCTAATGCAACTCAAACTCAACAAGTTGCAGGAAATGTGAAAACCGCTGCTTCACCGGCACCAACTGGCACTTCACAGGCACCAACTGCTGCTGCTAAGGATATTGTTGCTATTGCATCGGGCGACCCTCAATTCAAGACGCTGACAAAGGCTTTGGGAGCAGCAGACTTGGTTGCAACTTTACAAAGAAAAGGCCCTTTCACTGTTTTTGCTCCGACTGACGCGGCATTTGCTGCTTTGCCAGAAGGAACTGTGGAGAATTTGCTCAAACCGGAAAACAAAGCCCAACTTACTAAGATTTTAGCTTACCACGTTGTTCCTGGTTCGGTTTTATCTACTAGCCTAAAATCCGGCGATGTTAAAAGTGTGGAAGGCAGCGCGCTGAAGGTGGGAGTTAACGCAGGCAAAGTTACTGTCAGCGGCGGTAATGTTGTGAAAGCTGATATCAAAGCTAGCAACGGCGTGATTCACGTAATTGACAAGGTTTTGATGCCCCCTGATGCCAAGTAGGACTAGCGTTTTTTGCATCAATTGATGTCAGATTCGGTTAAATGAAAGCGAAGTAAGGACACAACATTGTTGTGTCCTTATTTGTGTGGCAGGCCATTCAGAATTAATATATAGCATATTCCATGTAGATGTGGTACACACAATCTTCTAGCCCGTGTAAGGTGCGTCGCCACCCGTCAATCTGTAAGTTTTATCGACCAATATTTCGCAGATCCGCACCCTACAGATTAACACCACACAATATAGCTTTATAGTGTACTTCATGAACCACCGAAGAGGCTGTATATCAAGCTTTAGCTAACTGTGGGTACTTACAAAAATGGCTGCCAACCCTTACCCCGATGGCCAAAATTGAAGATTTCGGGATGGAGAATTTCTGCTAAAATTTCTAACGAATCAACCAATCTCGGCCCCGGTCGATTAAAGTAAGAATTGCCGTCAGTTATGTAAACTTTCCCCGTTTTTACTGCTTGCAAATTAGCCCATTCTGCGTATTTAGTTATCTGCAGTGCTTCGTTGCGAGTGCGGTTTAAATCAAAGCCACAAGGCATGAAAATAATTACATCGGGATTAGCTTCTACTAGCGATTCCCATTTTAACCAAGGGGAATGTTCGCCGACAATTCCAAATAGCGAATTGCCTCCCGCCATTGCCACTAATTCGGGAATCCAGTTACCCGCAGCCATCAAAGGTTCAATCCACTCGATGCAAGCTACTTTGGGTTTAACGGTTAATGTTTTGGTTTTTAAGATAATAGCATCGATGCGGGATTGCAAAAGGTCGATCGCGCTTTTGCCATCTACGCCCAAAGCATCAGCAACTCGCTGAATATCCGTCCAGATTTCTGATAGCAGATTCGGCTGCAAAGAAATAATTTCCGGCTTGCTATTTACCAGCGTGCTTACTGCTTGTTCAACCTCTGTTAGAGAACAAGCGCAGACTTCACATTGAGCTTGAGTAATAATGTGAGTCGGCTGCAATTTTTCCACAGTATCTATTTCTACTTTATACACGCTGAGGGCATTTTGCAACAATTCTGTCACGCGGTTGTGAATTTCGCTGCTAGTTCCTTCGGGATTGAATTTAGGCTGAGTGCAAACAGGTAAATTTTGGATTTCTGGGGGATAGTCGCATTCGTGGGAACGGCCCACAATTGCATCGGTTAATCCTAAAAGTGCTACAATTTCGGTGGCACTGGGAATTAGAGAGATTATTCTTGGTTGGTTCATTGGTTTTCTGTTTTTCACTGATTCGGAAGCACAGGCTTTACAGATTTAGAAGCACAGGCTTTACAGATTTAAAAGCACAGGCTTGACAGATTTAAAAGCACAGGCTTGACAGATTTAAAAGCACAGGCTTGACAGATTTAAAAGCACAGGCTTGACAGATTTAGAAGCACAGGCGGGACGCCCGTGCCACAATAAAAGAGATTGTTAAATTTTTAGTTTTTTTAAGTATTGCAAATCTTGCCATGCTTGAATGAGATTACCTTGCATCAGAGCCGCTACACCGTTTAAAACTCTAATCTCCGGTAGGTTGGAGTTGAGAGCGAGAGCAGGTTTTAAGGCTGTTTGAGCGGCTTTGGGATGCCAGCCGTACAGGTGTACGAAAGCGAGATATGCGTAAGCGTAAGGGTTTTTTGAGTCGAGTTGAGTGACTTTTTCTAAGGCAGCGATCGCACTTTGGACATTCTGCTGCAATACCCGAGAAAATGCCAAAGCATAAGCCAATTCTAGATTATTTGGTTCCTGTTTCAACCGATATTCTAACGCTTGTTCCGCTTGCACGGTATAATCTTGAATTGGATCGTACTGATTGATGCGCCCAATCTGCTCGAACACGGGTTCTAAACCGGGCAATCCTTTGGGTAAATTAACCGCCATCGCCCGCAATTGAGTCACCAAATCTAACTCAGGCTGATCTGTATTATCCTCGTTTCCCGGCTCTGCCTGGGAACGCATATCCAGAGGCTCTGCCTCGATTTTAACACTAACTGCCGGCACATTAATCGGATAAGTTTCCCCAGTTTTCCGATTTAGATAAGTAGCTTGCAGATTGTAAGTTCCCGGTGCAATATTAGCAGGAGGAAGCATCGCTGTGCGATCGACAACTCGAAACCCCACAGCAAATTTATCCGCTTCCAGCATCCCCGGATGCAAAGTTGCCTGGGCGATCGCGCGATCGTGTAAAATCCTGAAAGTCTGTCCCGGTGGAATATCGCCAGACTGCTGATTTTGCCACGTTACCAACACTAAACCAGACTGCAACTGCTGCCAAGGCCCAGACCAAGTATAAGTAACCGGTAGCGCGACTCCGGGAACTGCTTTTGCAGCGACAGTAACTCGATCTAATTGTACTTGCGATCGCGATTCATTCAACGGCTGTATTTCGACAGGCTGCACTCGCTTGCGATAAAGATTTAAATTAGTATAATCTGGCAAAATCCAAGTTTTATCTAAGTCAAATTTATCCCCTTTTTCAATCGCGGTTACGGCTGCATTTTGAGCTTGTTTAATTTTTTCGCGGATCGAACCTTGCGGGCCAGTTTTAGTTACGAACCAAGAGAGCGATCGCACATCTTGCGGCACTTCTTTTAAATTCGTTCCCACCTGCCGCCCGTAAACCTGAAAATTAGCCAAAGCACCGTAAAAATTCAAATTATGCTGGTTAATTTCCGGCGTAGAAGGCAACACGCCTAAAGTAGATTGCAAATAAGGTTCCCTATCAATAATTTCTGCAATTACCTCTCGGTGCGGCCACTCTTTCCCCAAGTAAGGATAGTTAGAATTGCCGGGACTAATAATTTGGACTAAGCTATTTCCCAGAGCACCTCCCAGCGGCAAGATATGGAACAGCATCGCCAAAATTGCCAAGCCAATTGTACCCCAGCGAATTTGTCGTCCCCACCGAGAAGGCCACAGCGTTAAACAGTAGGCTAAGAAAATAGATAAAACTGGCAAATAAGGTATCACATATCGGTCGTCTTTGTTGATATTTAGAGAATTAATTAAATAAGCTCCTCCCCAGAAAACAGCCAGCCAGCGACAGGAGTTGAGATGCAAAATTGACGAACTATTTGGCCTGCGACGCCAATAAAGTATCAATCCTACTAAGGGAATAAGTAACAGAGGCCAAGAAATGTGTTCGGGTAAGTGTTGGCCGTAGTAAATCCAAGCGTCGATCGTATTGAGGGCCGGATCTCCTTCGGCGATCGCAGAATCCAGCGTAGCCCGTTTTCCCCCGGTCAAAATTAACAGCCAATTGGTTTTCGCCCAGGGCCCAAACACCGCCACCGACAGCAACAAAGCACCAGTTAATTGACCTAATCTCCCCCAAGCTTTTTGGCGCACAGCACCCACAGCCAACCACACAATCGGGGTAAACAGAAATAATACAGTCGTGTGTTTAACTAATATTGATAAGCCGAGAGAAATTCCAAAGGCGATCGCCCAAAAGAAAGATGACGACGAGAGGGTATGTAGGGGCGGTGCCCCCGTGCCCGCCCCCGATGGCGAGAATTTATACTTTTTCTTGGTTCCTTCTTCCAACTTTGTTCTATCCGTTAAATCCGCTGCCGAACTTCCTGATTCCTGCTTCCACATTGTCAGACAATAGAAAGCCAAAGTAATCGCCGCTGTGAGGGGATAGTCGAGTAAAAATTGCAAGCGGAACCGATAAAGTCCGGGTAACAAAACGCAAATTGCAGCGGCCCACAAACCGACTTGCCGGTTAAATAATTGGACGCCCAGACTGTAGACTGAGGCGAGGAGAATTGCACTAAATAATAAATGAACGAGGGTTGCCCGATCGCCCCCAGTACCGAAAACCTGAAGAAACGGAACCGTTAAGATGTATGCCAAGGGCGGAATTTTCGTCGAAAGCAGCCAAAAGTTTGTCCACCACTCCCCGGAAAGCCACTGAGGATGCTGCAACGCCTGCAAGTATTTCAGGGTGCTAGTCAGGTAGTCTGCTTGATCCCACGCCGGGACAGATCGATCGAGGGCAAACCAGAGGCGATCGCTAATTGCCCCCAGCAGCCAAATTATGCCCAAGACAAGCAGACTCTTGCCCTCGCTGTCCCGATGTTGCTGTGCCATTGCGATTCTTGGATTTTAGGTTGCAGCTTTTAGCTTACAGGCGGGCGGTTCCGGGCGATCGAAAATTAATTTGAAAAAGTGCTTGCTAAATTCTGTATGTGTCTGCTAAGATAGTAAAGCGCGAAAAAACAAGCCGGGATAGCTCAGTTGGTAGAGCAGTGGACTGAAAATCCACGTGTCACGAGTTCAAGTCTCGTTCCTGGCATCGCAAAGCCCTCACAAAGTTGAGGGTTTTTTTTTATATAAACTTGAGCCAACAAAATAATCACCAATGGCATTCAAGTCTCGGCTTGCTGTGGGAGAGACAAAGCATCGGTTCATCCCTGAACCTCTCGTGCCTTGCGAAACTTTTCCTGCAATTGCTCGATGGCAGTCTCTAAGGGGATTCCCTCACCTCGCGATAGTTCCGCCTCCGCTTCCTCCACCGAAGAGCGCACCTCCTCCACCCACTCCCAATAATGCTGGCGTGTTTGAGTCAAAGTCTGGAGGGCTTTTGTAATCACCTCTTCCGGCGAGCTAAACTGGCCCAGTGCTAATTGCGCTTCGATCAATTTCACCTGCTCAGGACTCAAAGTAATATTCATAAAAATCTCCGGGAGTCTCGCTGACACAAATCCCTTTTCTAAGAATAGCGCTACTTTCTGGGGAGCGCGATCGTCTTAAGCGCCGATCGACGTGCGGTGACGTGTACTGTCTTATTTTTGAGTGAGGTACGACGCTAATTCTGGAATTTCACCGCCGCGCTGCCACTCGGCTTCCCCGCGCCGCACTTTGGTTCTGGCTGTGATTTCCTCAATCTCCCATAATTGCAATCTGGTATAGGGCCCTTTGGCTTCACCGCTGCGAAACACGTACCATTGAGGAACTTCAGGAGTTGGCTGGGTCGATCGTCTTAGGATCGCGAATTAAATAATTTACACTCTTGAAAGTGGGTTGGGCGTCCCGCCCGCCCTTTCTGGACGGGCGGGACGCCCATCCCACAAGAACCATCACGCATGGTAAGTTATTTAATTCTCATTCCTTACTGACAAGCGAATTTCAAAGGTGGCATCCGCCACGTGATTTATCCGTGGAATCAATCCAAAATCTAAAATCGAAAATCCTCAAGAAAGAGCATTTATCTCGCGCAAGTCAATCTAAAATCTAAAATCTAAAATCTAAAATCGATTGGCTTCATCCGATTCATTCCAGTTGTCGCTTTGAGCTGGTTGAGCTCTTGTTCTACCGGATTCGGAGCGGGTAAGTTGGAATTGGGCGATCGCTTTTTCTTAGCCTCCGGCTTACCTCTAGCAATTTCTACTTCGCGCGGCCACCCCCAGAAATGCCACACCGCCACCCACACTAGCGCCACAGCAGATCCTAAAATCTCTTCTTGTGTTGAGGATACACCATTGTATTTGGAGAACTTGTTAAAAAAAGCAATTCAAGAGTTAGAAACAATTCTTCAGCAGAGGAATCAGAGGAATGAATTACCGCTATAGTTTATTAATTCAATGGTCACAAGAGGATGGACTGTATTTGGTAACACTGCCAGAGTTTGCAACAATTGCAATGCAGCCCTGTACTTATGGGAAAACTTATGAAGAAGCGATCGCCAATGCTAAAGAAGCGAGCTCCAGCTACCTTGAGTATTGCCAAGAAGAAGATTTAGTGCCTCCGAGTCCGGCAATCGTGGCAGCTTAAATAAAAGTCGATCCCCCTTTTTGACTCAGAACAAAAGAGATATCGACTTTTCCATATCAAAAAGAGCGATCGCACTTTTTGACTTATTCCAAAAGGGCGATGCCTTTGGTTGAGAAAAAGGGGTAAAGGGCGATCGCACTTGTTGACAAATTCCAAAAGGGCGATCGCTCTTATTTGAGAAAGAGGAATGAAGGCCGATCGCTCTTTCTTGAGAAAGAGGAACTATAGCAATCCTAAATCATTTGCATAATTATTGTAGGGGCAATCCCCCCGTGGTTGCCCGATTGATAGGGGGTAGGCACGGGGGCACTACCCCTACAAATTTATCTGAATCATTTAGGATTGCTATAAGGCCGATCGCTAATCTGCGCTTACAAGCAAGGATCTCGCAAAATCTTCCCGTAGCCAAAAATGTTAAATAACAAAATTTGATAATTTTTGTTATTATGGGGTAATAGTTGACTCAAATAGGTGACTCAACATCATGAATATATCCTTAACTCCTGAACTAGAGCAGTTTGTTCAATCAACAGTCAAAAACGGTAGGTACTCATCTGCTTCTGAAGTGATTCTGGCTGGGTTACAATTGCTAAAAGAACGAGAAGTTTTAGTTGTTTTGAATCCGGTTTCATCAGAGGAGAAGCAGAAACCCAGCTATGATTTCTCTGATTTGGTGGGGCGATTAACTTGGCAGGGAGATGCAGTAACAATGCAGAGGAATCTACGCGATGAGTGGTAATCGCTATGTGTTGGATACGAATGCGATCGTTGCTTTGCTTCAAGGAAATATTCAACTCATTGAATTACTGAAAGATGCGGATTGGATTGGAGTTTCAGTTATTAGCCAAATTGAGTTTCTGGTATTTCCTGGGCTGACTCAAGACGATCGTCAGATCTTTGAGCAGTTTCTGCAACGAGTGGAGGTTCTTGGTTTAGTGGCGATGGATGCTGTCTTGCTCTCTGAAAATCATTGAAATTCGCCAGCAACATCGCTTGAAACTACCGGATGCGGTTATTGCAGCAATGGCAATCCAAAATTCAGCAACTTTGGTGACAGCCGATCGAGAGTTTGCAAAGGTAACAAGTTTAACGGTAATTAATTGGTAGCGATTGCCCTTGGTTGAGAAAAAGGAGTAAAGGGCGATCGCACGTTTTGACTTATTCCAAAAGGGCGAGATCCCTTTATTGAGAAAAAGGAGTAAAGGGCGATCGACCTTTTAACTGATGATCGAGGAGCGAGATCCCTTTTTTGAGAAAAATTAATAAAGGTCGATCGCCCGATCGCACTCAGGACAGCCCGTCGCACTCAAAAACCAACCGTCA